>NZ_JBHZEJ010000082.1:0-35901 GCF_042756365.1 Streptomyces sp. NPDC059092 | reverse complement strand
TGGCGTTGACTTTTGGCACGCTGTTGAGTTCTCAAGGAACGGACGCTTCCTTTGTACTCACCCTCGCGGGCTTTCCTCCGGGCGCTTCCCTTCGGCATTTCGTGTTTCAAACTCTACCAGGTCTTTTTCGACTTCCTGACCACCGTTCCGCAGGCATGCAAAAGCGGAGTCCGAATGACGATCAAGGCTTGGTAGTTGCCGCCGACCCCCGACTTGATGTCGTGTTGGTGTCAGGCAGGAGTACGACAGTACATCCCGCCGGGCGGCACAGGCAAATCGCTTCTGTGCGCCGGAGGCCCGCCAACCGGCAGCTCTTACGCGGAACCGTCACTTCCTATGACTTACCCTTCTGAACAGCGCGTCGTTCCTTCACGGACGGTGACGACGGCCCTCTACTTTTTCTCCGCCCCCCTGGGAGGCTCCTCCATGACCATCGTCACGGCTCCACTGCCCGGACGTGCCATCGGATTGCCCGCTGTCCCCGACCCGGTCTTCTCCGGCGCGATGGTGGGCCCCGGTACCGCCATCGACCCGGAGCGGGCGCCCGGCGAGGTCGTCTCACCGGTGGACGGGGTCGTCGTCTCCCTCCATCCCCATGCCTTTGTGGTCGTGGACGAAGAGGGGCACGGAGTACTGACCCACCTCGGCATCGACACGGTGCAGCTCAACGGTGAAGGCTTCGAACTGCTCGTCAACAAGGGCGACACGGTCAGCCGTGGGCAGGGCGTCGTGCGCTGGGACCCGGCCGCGGTCGAGCTGGCCGGCAAGTCGCCGATCTGCCCCGTCGTCGCCCTGGAGGCCACCGCCGACTCGCTCGGTGACGTCCGCGAGGACGGCGACGTGAAGACCGGCGACGCACTGTTCGGCTGGCAGTGACGCCGGCGACGTATGTCAGGGACGGGCGCGGCGCGTCCGTCGTACATCCATCGCGGCGAGCTGGTCGCCGCATAACCGGAGACGGGTGAAATGGAGACAACTCTGCGAGGCGTCGGGGTCAGCCACGGAGTGGCGATCGGCGAGGTCCGGCACATGGGGACCGCGGTGCTCGAACCGCCGGCCAAGCAGATCCCGGTGGAGGAGGCGGAGCGCGAGCAGGGGCGCGCTCACCAAGCTGTCGAGGCCGTGGCCGCCGATCTGATCGCCCGGGGCAACCTGGCCGGCGGCGAGGCCCAGGCCGTGCTGGAGGCTCAGGCGCTGATGGCGCAGGACCCCGAGCTGATGGCCGATGTGGAGCGGCGCATCGCCGTCGGATCCACCGCCGAGCGCGGTGTCTACGACGCGTTCGCCTCGTACCGGGCCCTGCTCGCCGGAGCCGGCGAGTACCTCGCCGGGCGGGTCGCGGACCTGGACGATGTGCGGAATCGTATCGTCGCCCGACTGCTCGGGGTTCCGATGCCCGGCGTGCCGGACAGCGACGAGCCGTACGTACTGATCGCGCGCGATCTCGCCCCGGCGGACACGGCGCTGCTCGACCCGGCACTGGTGCTCGGCTTCGTGACCGAGGAGGGCGGGCCGACGAGTCACAGCGCGATCCTGGCGCGTGCGCTCGGAGTCCCCGCCGTGGTCGCGCTGCCGGGTGCGGGGGAGATCTCCGAGGGCACCGTGATCGCGGTCGACGGCAGTACCGGCGAGATCTTCGTCGAGCCCGCGCCCGCCAAGCGCGCCGAGCTGGAGGCCTCAGCCGCCGCGCGGAAGGCCGCGCTCTCGGCGTCCACCGGGCCGGGTGCGACCTCCGACGGGCACAAGGTGCCCCTGCTCGCCAATGTGGGCGGGCCCGGAGATGTGCCGGCCGCGGTCGAGGCGGGCGCGGAGGGCGTCGGGCTGTTCCGTACCGAGTTCCTGTTCCTGGACGACAGCGAGCGGGCGCCTTCGGAGGAGAAGCAGGTCGAGGCGTACCGCAAGGTCCTCGAAGCGTTCCCCGAGGGCCGGGTGGTCGTCAGGGTGCTGGACGCCGGCGCGGACAAGCCGCTGGACTTCCTGACACCCGCCGACGAGCCGAACCCGGCGCTGGGCGTGCGCGGGCTGCGGAGTCTGCTGGACCACCCCGATGTGCTGCGCACCCAGCTCACCGCGCTGTCCAAGGCCGCGGCCGGACTGCCGGTGTATCTGGAGGTCATGGCGCCGATGGTGGCCGACCGCGCCGACGCCAAGGCGTTCGCGGACGCCTGCCGTGAGGCGGGGCTGAACGCGAAGTTCGGCGCGATGGTGGAGATTCCGTCGGCCGCTCTGCGGGCGCGGTCGATCCTTCAGGAGGTCGAGTTCCTTTCGCTGGGGACCAACGACCTGGCTCAGTACACCTTTGCCGCCGACCGTCAGGTGGGAGCCGTATCGCGGCTCCAGGACCCGTGGCAGCCCGCGCTGCTCGATCTGGTGGCGCTGTCGGCCGAGAGCGCGAAGGCGGAGGGCAAGAGCTGCGGTGTGTGCGGCGAGGCCGCCGCCGATCCGCTGCTCGCCTGTGTGCTCACCGGTCTCGGTGTGACGTCGTTGTCGATGGGCGCGGCCTCGATTCCCTACGTACGGTCGGCGCTGGCGAAGCACACGCTGGCGCAGTGCGAGCGTGCCGCCGCGGCGGCACGGGCTACGGACTCCGCCGAGGAGGCGCGGAAGGCCGCGCAGGCGGTGCTGTCCGGCGAATGAACCGGTGAATCGGCGAGTCCGGTCGGTTCGACGGACCCGGTGACGGGGAGGGTGAGGGGCTTGTCCGGCGGGCACGGCGGACAAGCCCCTTCTCCGTCGTCAGTGGTGGGTGCCGGTGTCGTCCAGGCGCAGGTCGAAGCCCGCGCGGTACTCCACTCCGGGCTCGGGGGACAGCGGCTCACCGGTTTCCGCGTCGGTGCAGTAGGCGCTGAAGACCTCGCCCTCGGTGAGGGGGACGAGGCTTCCGGCGGCCAGGCGCCAGCCGTGCAGCCGGTCCGGGGTGCCGGGGGCCGTTGTACGGAGCACCACTCCCCCGGTGGTCTCCAGGGCGACGCCCGCCGCGAGCACGCTGACGAATTCGGCGGCCTCGGATGTGTCGAACAGGGCCGACATGCCGTCGAGAGCCGGGCCGGCGCCGAGCGCCGGGGCGTGGCCGGGAGGCGTGGCGCCCTCGTCGCGGTCCGCGTGCAGGACGGCCAGGAGCTGTTCGTCGGCCGCGGGGACGCTGCACACGAGATGGTGTGTGCCGGGGCCCGCCTCCTCCAGCAGTCGCAGCAGGATGTGGGAGGCCCGGTCGAAGGCCGCGCGTCCGATGTCCTGTCCGCATTCGGCGCAGGCGCCGAGGTCGGCGAGGAGCGTCGTCACATACTCCCAGGTGGCCCTGCGGATCGCGGTGTTGATGAGCTGAGGGACGAGGGTGTCGATGGGCTGGCCCTCGTACGCGACGGCGGCGCCGCTCGCCGGGATGGCGGCGGTGAAGCGGCTGCGGCTGGCCGGGGTGTCCGGGTCGAGCCCCGTGTCCGCGCAGTATTCGGCGAACTCCTCCGGATCGAAGAGGGCGACGGTGGTGTGCACCCCCTGTGACGCCAGCGCCCTCAGCAGTCCGTCGAGCTGCCGCAGATAGGCCGCGTGGTCGTCGAAGGCGAAGCTGCGGTAACTCCTCATCGCGGCGAAGTCCCGCTCGTCGGCGAGCAGGCCGACGATGCTGGGGACTTCGCGGCGCATGATGCGTCGCCTGGCCGCACGGGTGCGGTTACCCCGGTCGGTGTGTGCGCGGTCGGTACCGGCGCGGTCGGTGTACGTCATGATTCCCCCTGAGCACGGTCGATCATTGCTCACTCAGAGTAATCGGGGGGTCTGACAACGGGTCCCCCAGCCGGGATCAGGGGCGCTCGCGGACGAGATTCTCGTAGAAGCGGAGCAGTTCGGGGTGGTCGACGGAGCCGGCGTTGACGGCCTTGTCCAGCGCCGTCCCCTGGAGAAGTCGCTTGACGGGGACCTCGATGCGTTTGCCCGTCAGTGTGTGCGGGATGCCGGGAACCTCGATGATCTCGTCCGGGACATGGCGCGGCGAGAGCTGTTCGCGGATCGTCCGCTGGACGCGGGCGCGCAGCGCCTCGTCGAGTACGGCGCCCTCGGCGAGATGGACGAAGAGCGGCATCCAGTAGCCGCCGTCCGGCTCCTCCACGCCGATGACCAGTGATTCCCTGATCTCGGGGAGGCGTTCGACGGCTTCGTAGATGTCGGCGGACCCCATCCGGACGCCCTGGCGGTTGAGGGTGGAGTCGGAGCGGCCGTGGATGATGACCGAGCCCCGGTCGGTGAGGGTGATCCAGTCGCCGTGGCGCCAGGCGCCGGGGAACATCTCGAAGTAGCTGTCGCGGTAGCGGCTGCCGTCGGGGTCGTTCCAGAAGCGGACGGGCATGGACGGCATGGGCTGGGTGACGACCAGTTCGCCGACCTCGCCGATGACCGGCCGGCCCTGGGCGTCCCACGCCTGGAGGTCGGTGCCGAGACAGGGTGCCTGGAGCTCCCCCACGTGGACGGGGAGGGTGGGGACGGCCCCGGCGAAGCAACTGCACACGTCGGTGCCGCCGCTGACGGAGGCGATCCACAGGTCCGCGGCGACCTCGTCGTGGAGCCAGCGGAAGCCGTCGGGCGGCAGCGGCGATCCGGTGGTGGCGACGCAGCCGACGCGCGAGAGGTCGTGGTCGCGTCCGGGGTGCGCGCCGGCCTTGCGGCAGGCCATGACGTACGCGGCCGAGGTGCCGAAGAGGGTGGCGCCGGTCCGCTCGGCGATGCCCCACTGGGCGTCGACGGACGGGTAGCCGGGGCTGCCGTCGTACAGCACGACCGTGGTGCCGGTGAGCAGTCCGGAGACGAGGAAGTTCCACATCATCCAGCCGGTGGAGGTGTACCAGAAGAAGCGGTCCTCGGGGCCCAGGTCGCAGTGCAGGCCGAGCTGCTTGACGTGTTCGAGGAGGATGCCGCCCTGGGACTGGACGATCGCCTTGGGCAGTCCGGTGGTGCCTGAGGAGTACAGGACCCACAGGGGGTGGTCGAACGGGACCTGTTCGTAGGCGAGGGCCGCCGACTCGCCGGCCCCGGCCTCGTCGGCCCCGACCGCGTCCGGCGCGGTGACGTCCGCCCAGTCGAGGGCCCCGTCCGGTACCGGTGTGCCCAGCAGCGGGATGTGGATCACGGCCCGCAGGGTGGGCAGTTCGCGGCGGAGTTCCGCGACGGTTCCGGTGCGGTCGTGCTCCTTGCCGCCGTAGCGGTAGCCGTCGACGGTGAAGAGCACGACGGGTTCGACCTGCTGGAAGCGGTCCAGGACGCCGCGCGCGCCGAAGTCGGGCGCGCAGGAGGTCCAGGTCGCGCCGACGGCCGCGGTGGCGAGGAACGCCGCGACGGCCTGCGGGATGTTGGGGAGGTAGCCGCTGACGCGGTCTCCGGGGCGTACGCCCAGTTCCCGCAGCCGCGTCGCGAGCACGGTCACCTGGCGGCGCAGCTCGGCCCAGCTCACCGCGGTCTGCTCGTGCGTCTCGTCGACGTACAGGAGCGCCGGTTCGTGGGCGCGGGCCGGGTCGTCCGCCGTACGCAGGGCGTGCTCGGCGTAGTTGAGGGTGGCACCGGGGAACCACCGGGCGCCGGGCATGCCGCGGTCGCCCAGGACGCGTTCGTACGGGGTGGAGAACCGGATGTCGAACCAGTCGGCGACGGCGGCCCAGAAGCTCTCCAGCTCCTCCACCGACCAGCGGTGCAGCGCCGCGTAGCCGCCGTCGGCCGGTGCGCCGTACCGCTCGGCCGCCCAGGTCTGGAAGCGGCTGATGCCGGCCGTGGCGATACGGTCCCGGCCCGGCTGCCACAGGGGGGCGTCGGGGCTGGCTGCTGCGGTCATGGGGCGGCTCCCGGCTGGCTCGGCAGTGGTCACACGGTGACGTGGTACGGACGATGCCATGTGATCGTCCGCGGCACCAGGTTCCGTCCGCGATGCCGGGCCGGGGCCGCCACGGGTGAACGGGAGTTGAACGGTGTCCCTCCGGGGCGGCCCGGATGGCAGGCTGAGCGGTATGGACGGTCGGGAACTGGTGCGTTCGATGAGAGTGGCCGGATCGGTGCGGGGGCTGCGCTCCGTACGGTCGGCGTGGCGTGGGCGGCGGGCGGACGCCAGAGAGCTGGCTCCGCGCGGTCCTGAACGGGCCCGGGTGCCGGGTCCGCTCACCGGGACCGAGCCGCTGCCGGGTGGGGGGATCGTCCGGTTCGCGCGGGCGGAGCTGCGGGTGTGCGTCATGGTGGGCGGCGCGGTCTTCTGGGGGTGGGACGGGGCGGGTCCGCTGCCGTCGTACGGGCTGGCCGGCGCCCCGCCGGAGCCGGATCCGCGGGCCGGGCTCGAACCGGACAAGGACGGCGGCTGGCGGGTGGTGTCGCAGTGGGTGACGGTGTCGGTGTCACGCCACGGGGGTGTGGAGATCCGTACGCCGGGGGGTGTGGCGCTGCGCCGGGAGCTGCCGCCGCGCTGGTGGGAGCCGGTGGCGGGGGGCGGTGCGCGCTGGGTGCAGCGGACGGAGGTGGCGGCGGACGGCCGGTTCTTCGGTCTGGGCGGCCGGGCGTCGGGGCCGCGGCTGCGCGACGGCACGTACCGGCTGTGGAACACGGATCCGGGCGGCGGCTTCGGGCCCGGGGACGATCCGCTGTACGTGACGATGCCGGTGCAGCTCGTGGTGGCCGACGCGGGCACGCATCTCGCGTTCCACGACAACTCCTGGGACGGCCGGGTCACGCTCCGGGAGGGCGAGGAGGGCGCGGGTTCCGGGCACGACCGGCCGGGCACCAGTGAGCTGCGGATGGAGGGCGGGCCGCTGCGCTGCTGGGTGGTGACCGGCACGCCCGCGCGGGTGCTGCACGGCTGGACGGCGCTGAGCGGCGCGCCCGTGGCGCCCCCGTCCTGGGCGCTGGGTCCGCAGCACGCGCGGTGGGGGTTCGGCAGCGAGCGTGAGGTGCGGCGGATCGTGGCGGGGTACCGCGAGCGCGAGCTGCCGCTGTCGGCGGTCCATCTCGACATCGACCACTACGACGCGCATCAGGTCTTTACCGTCGACCGTGAGCGTTTCCCCGATCTGCCGGGGCTCGCGGCGGAGTTGCGCGCGGAGGGGGTACGGCTGGTCTCGATCGTCGATCCGGCGGTGAAGGCGGAGCCCGGGAACGCGGTGTACGACAGCGGGCGCGCGCTCGGTGCGCGCGACGGGGATCCGCGGGGCGGCGGTGCGTTCGTACGGGACGCGCGGGGCCTCCCGGTGCGGGGGGTCGTGTGGCCCGGCGAGTGCGTCTATCCGGATTTCACCGATCCGGCGGTCCGTGACTGGTGGGGCGGGCTGTACGAGGAGCGGTTGGCGCAGGGGTTCGCCGGGGTGTGGCACGACATGAACGAGCCGGTGTCCTTCGCGCCGTTCGGCGATCCGACGCTGCCGCGTTCGTCCCGGCACGCGCTGGAGGGGCGGGGCGGCGATCACCGCGAGGGCCACAACGTGTACGCGCTGACGATGGCCCGGGCCGGTTACGAGGCGCTGCGGCGGCTGCGCCCCCACGAGCGGCCGTTCCTCTTCTCGCGCTCCGGGTGGGCGGGGATGCAGCGGTACGGCGGGACCTGGTCCGGTGATGTGTCGACGGGGTGGCCGGGGCTGCGCGCGTCGCTGGCGCTGGTGCTGGGTCTGGGGCTGTGCGGGGTGCCGTACTCGGGTCCCGATGTGGGCGGTTTCGACGGGAGTCCGTCGCCCGAGCTGTATCTGCGCTGGTTCCAGCTCGGCGCGTATCTGCCGCTGTTCCGTACGCACGCGGCGATCGGCGCGGGGCGCAGGGAGCCGTGGGAGTTCGGCCCGCGGGTGCTGGAGCACGCGCGGGCCGCGCTCGACGAGCGGGAGCGGCTGCGGCCGTACTTCGTGACGCTGGCCCAGCTCGCCGGGCTGACGGGGGCGCCGTACGTCCGGCCGCTGTGGTGGGGGGCGCCGGAGGACCGGGCGCTGCGCGACTGCGAGGACGCGTTCCTGCTGGGTGACTCGCTGCTGGTGGCGCCGGTGCTGACGCGTGGCGCCGACCGGCGGGCGGTGCGGCTGCCGCGGGGGCGGTGGTACGACACGGTGACGGAGGAGGCGTACGAGGGCCCTGGCCAGGTGCTGCTGGACGCGCCGCCGTCCCGTATCCCGGTGCTGGCCCGGGCGGGTGCGGTGATCGCGGTGCGGGGCGCTGACGGGGGCCTGGAACTGGAGGCGTGGGCTCCGGTGGCGGGGCGCGCGGGCGGTGGGCTGGTGGTGCTGGATCCGCAGGACGACGGGCGGAAGCCCGTGGAGGACAGGGCGGAGGGCACGGGGCCCGCGGCGGAACCCGCGCCCGTGGTGGAGCGGTACACCTCGCGGCTGGTGGACGGCGTGGTCCGGGTCGAGCGGGTGACGGACGGGGGCCCGGTGCCGCCGCGGTGGCCGGTACGGGTCAGGGGAAAGGCCGGCTGACCGCCGGTCGGCGGCCGGGCCGCTGACCGGCCGGCCTGCGTGGAACCGCCCGGCCGCCCGGCCCCGGCCCCGGCCCCGTACCGTCGTTCGGTCAGCCGCGTGGCCCGGGGGTGTAGCGGCCGGCGAACCAGGCGCGTACCGCCTCGGTGTGGAGCGGGAACGCCAGTTCGGCGGGGGCGCGCAGCAGATGCCGGCCCGAGGTCTCGGCCGTGGGGACCGAGGGCGGCAGGCTCTTTGCCGGGCGCTCCGGGAAGAGGCCGAAGAGGAGCAGATGGCCGTCGGGCGAGCTGAGCGCGTCGGCCAGGGTGACGTCCCGCTCGGCGGCCTCGATGCCGGTCTCCTCGCGGAGTTCCCGCACGACCGCGTGGCGCCAGTCCTCGGCGTGGTCGACGAATCCGCCGGGGAGTGCGACGCCGCCGTACGCGGGGGCGATGGTGCGGGTGATGACGACCAGGGAGGTGCCCTGCCGGTCGGTCACCGGCAGAAGGGCGACGGCGACGGGGAGCGGGTTGCGGTAGACGGTGGCGCCGCAGGCGGGGCAGGTACGGGGCCAGCCGGCCGCCGCCGGGTACGGGGCGCCGCAGTGGCCGCAGTACGCGTGGGCGCCGGTCTTCTTCGGGGGCTCGGACACGCGCGGACTGTACCGGACACGGGCGGACTGTATGCGAGCGCTCTTTCCCGTCACCCGTGCGGCTGATAGATCAATGTGACCATGACAAGAATCGCGTTCCCGCGCCGCCTCCTGGCCGCCACGGCCGCCTGTGCCGCCGCGCTGCTCACTGTCGTCACGGCCGCCCCGAGCGCCGGAGCGGCGCGGGCCCCGGCCCGCTCCGAGCCGACCGCGCCCGGGGAATTCGTCGCCCTGCGTACGGTCGCGCCGACGATCATCCACGAGATGCGCTATCCGACCCGGCACACCTTCCTGGGCGAGCCGGTGGACGGCTACCGGGAGCCGGTCTGCGTCGTCACCCGGTCCACCGCCGAGGCGCTGCGCACCGCGCAGTCGGAGCTGCTGCGGCGGGGCTACTCCCTGAAGGTGTACGACTGCTACCGGCCGCAGCGGGCCGTGGACCACTTCGTACGCTGGGCGAAGGACCTCCAGGACCAGCGTATGAAGGCGGAGTTCTATCCGCGGGTCGACAAGTCGCGGCTGTTCGAGGACGGTTACATCGCGGAGAAGTCCGGGCACAGCCGGGGCTCCACGGTGGATCTGACGCTGGTGAAGCTGCCGGCCCTGCCGACGCGTCCGTACGTACCGGGCGAGCGGCTCGCTCCGTGCTTCGGGCCGAAGAAGGAGCGGTTTCCGGACAACTCCGTCGACATGGGGACGGGCTTCGACTGTTTCGACACGCTCTCGCACACCGACGACCCACGGGTCCGGGGCGCGCAGCGGGCGAACCGGCTGCTGCTGAGGTCGGCGCTGGCCGAGGTGGGCTTCACCAACCTGCCGGAGGAGTGGTGGCACTTCACCCACAGGCCGGAGACGTTCCCGGACCGCTACTTCGACTTCCCGGTGGCGTGGGGCCCGGTTCGCGGCCACTGAGTCCGGAGAACGGAGCGGGACGGCCGGGACCACCCCCGTGGGCTCCGGCCGTCCCCCTGGTGGGGGACGCCGGTCAGCCGTTCCCGGTTCTCGTTCCTGACCGTCAGGCGGTCAGGAGGTGGGCGCGTGCTCGCGCTGGAGGGCCGCGCGGTTCATGGCGTGTTCGACCACCGAGACCAGCACCTCCTTGACGGACTCGCGTTCGCGCGCGTCGCACATCACCAGCGGGACCTCGGGGTCGAGGTCGAGCGCCGAGCGTACGGTCTCGCCGGGGAAGCGGTCGGCCCCCTCGAAGCAGTTGACGGCGACCGTGAACGGGATGCCGCGCCGTTCGAAGTAGTCGACGGCGGCGAAGGAGTCGGCGAGCCGCCGGGTGTCGGCCAGGACGACGGCGCCCAGGGCGCCTTGGGCCAGCTCGTCCCAGAGGAACCAGAAGCGGTCCTGCCCGGGGGTGCCGAAGACGTACAGCACCAGGTCCTCGCGGAGGGTGATCCGGCCGAAGTCCATGGCGACCGTGGTGGTCGTCTTGGACTCGACGCCGTCGACGTCGTCGACGGGCCGGCCTGCCTCGCTCAGTACCTCTTCCGTACGGAGCGGCCTGATCTCGCTCACTGCGCCGACCAGGGTGGTCTTGCCCACCCCGAAGCCGCCCGCGACCAGGATCTTCAGCGCCACCGGATCGACCGGACGCTGCCTGCGGCTAGAGCGCCCGAAGACCATTGATCACCTCGCGGAGAATGCTCACGTCCGGCAGCTCGGCCGGCGGAACGGGACGGGTTACACGCACGATTTCGTCCTCGACGAGATCTCCGACGAGCACCCTGACCACCCCTACGGGGAGATCGAGGCCCGCCGAGAGCTCGGCGATCGACTGGGGGCTCGTGTAGCAGCGATCCACGATCTCCACGTGTTCGGGGGAGAGCGTCTGGTCCCGGCCGGGGTCACCGGCCTCGGGTTCGCATACGACGAGCGCGATCAGGTCGAGTTGGTGGCGCGTCGCGCTGCTGGTGCGGCCACGCGTCATCGCGTACGGGCGCACCACCGGTCCGGCTTCGCCGTCGAACCAGTGCTGCGGATCCTGACCTGAGTCACTCATCTCAGCCCACTCACCCTCCGGCGGGCAGGCCGGTCCGTGGGGCCGTGCCCAGGTGGACCCCGACCCGCTTGACCATGAGCGTCATCTCGTAGGCGACCTGGCCGACGTCCGAGTCCGCGTCGGAGAGCACGGCGAGACAACTGCCGTCGCCCGCCGCGGTGACGAAGAGGAAGGCGTCGTCGAGCTCGACCACGGTCTGCCGGACCCTGCCCGCCTCGAAGTGCCGGCCCACACCCTTGGCGAGGCTGTGGAATCCGGAGGCGACGGCCGCGAGGTGCTCGCCGTCCTCGCGCGTCAGGTCCTTCGACGTGCCGGTGGCGAGGCCGTCCCCGGAGAGGACCACCGCTTTACGGATGCTGGCGACCCGCTCGACCAACTCGTCGAGCAGCCAGTTGAGCTCTCCCGCGCCATTGGGGTCGGTGGAGCGTGCTGCGACATTCGGTGCGGTCATCGACCGTCCCCCTCCGATGTGGTTCCTTGTGTCCCGGCCGGGCTGCTGGAGTCCTCGGCGTCGTTCTGCCGACGACCACGCTGCCAGCCGCTTTGGAGCGACGCCATACGGCTGCGGACCTCGTCCGCGTCCCGCTCGCCGTCCTGACCCGCGACGGGCCCCGGGCCGGAGTTCGTGTCCTGTGCGGCGTCCCTCAACTGGGGGGCCAGGCTGGCCTGCCGTACCCGGCGCGGCAGACCGTCGATCATGGGCGGGGCCTCGTCCGACGAGGTTCCGGCCGGTGAACGGCGGGAGGTCTGCGACGGTACGCCCGACCAGGCGCGCCCGCTCCCTCCGCCGGGTGCCGACGAGTCCTGCGCCGGGTTGCCGCGCTCCGGTTCGTCCACGCGCCGGCCTCGGTCGGCGACCAGCGTCGGGGGCTTGCGGCGGGGCAGGGACGGCTCGTCGGCGGGGCCGGAGCCGGTGTCGGGAGTCTGGTCGTACCGGGCGTGCCGGCCGCGTGGGGACGGGGTGGCCCGGCCGTCGCGGCGCTCGCGGAAGTCGCGGGTGTCGTCGCGCCGGTTCTCGTCCCGGAGTTCGCGCAGTTCGTCGCGGCTCATGCGGGCGTCCCGTACGTCGTACAGGTCACTCCGGGCGTCGCGGGCGTCCCGTACGTCGTAGTCGTCGCGGCGGTCGCGGCGCCCTTGGGTGTCGTGGGTGCCCTGGGTGGAATCGCGAAGGTGCTCACGCGCGCGGAAGAGTCCGCCACGCTCGCTCTCCGTGTCATCGATGTCGCCGATGCCGTCACCTCCGCCGAGTACCGGCCCGCTGTCGGCGCCCGGAGCACCGACCGGTGCTTCGAGTTCGACCGGACCGTCGAGCACGGACGGGCCGCTGCCCAGTCCGGTGGGGACCTGCGCCAGTGCGGTGAGCCGTCCACCGCCGGAGTCGGTACGGCCGCGCCCCCGCTCCAGGGTGTTCTTGCGGTCGAGCCGGAAGCCGGTGCCCTCCGTCTCGGGGGCGTCGGTGAGCAGCGCGACGGGCAGGAAGACGATCGCGGTCGTACCGCCGTACGGGGAGGGCTGGAGGGAGACCCGTACGTTCTGCCGCTGGGCGAGCCGGCTGACGACGAACAGTCCGAGCCGGTCGGTGTCCGACAGTTCGAACTCGGGCGTCTCCGCGAGCCGGAGGTTCGCGTCGAGCAGCACCTCGGGGGCCATGCCCAGACCGCGGTCGTGGATCTCCAGGGTGAAGCCGTTGGCGACCCGCTCGCCGTGCACCTGCACCGCGGTGTGCGGGGGCGAGAACACCGTGGCGTTCTCCAGGAGTTCGGCGATGAGGTGGGTGAGGTCGGCCACGGCCGGGCCGCCGACACCGAGCCGCGGGAGCCTGCGGACCTCGATGCGCTCGTAGTCCTCGACCTCCGCGACGGCGGCGCGTACGACGTCCATGAGCTGGACGGGCTTGCGCCACTGGCGGGAGGGGGCGGCGCCGGAGAGGATCACGAGGCCCTCGGCGTGGCGGCGCATACGGGTGGTGAGGTGGTCGAGGCGGAAGAGGTCGGCCAGTTCCTCGGTGTCCTCCGTACGGCGCTCCATGGTGTCCAGGAGCGTGAGCTGACGGTGGAGCAGGACCTGGTTGCGCCGGGCGAGGTTGACGAACACCTCGGAGACGCCGCGCCGCAGGTCGGCCTGTTTGACGGCGGCCTCGACGGCGGCGCGCTGAAGGGTGTTGAGGGCCTGGCCGACCTGGCCGACCTCGTCCCTCTCGTATTCGAGGCGCGGCGCCTCGGTCTCCACGTCGACGGGGTCGCCCGCGGCGAGCCTGCGCATGACGCTCGGAAGGCGCACACCGGAGACCTCGTGGGCCTCCTTGCGGAGCCGGGAGAGGTCGCGGATCAGGTCACGGCCGACGCGGGTGGAGACGAAGATGGAGATGAGGAGGGTGAGCAGGCCCAGTGCCGCGGCGAGTCCGGTCCTGACGAAGACGTCCTGGCGCACGGGGTCGATGTGGTCCCGGTAGAGGGAACTGGCCTCCGTGCTCTCGTCGGTGAGGTCGCTGAGGACGGAGGCGGTCATCCGCTGCCAGCTCTTGGCGCTGACCGACTTCGGGTTCCTGGCCGGCCCGGCGGCGATGAGGCGGTCCTCGGTCTCGCGCAGTTCCAGGGTGGCGGGGGTCCGCCAGTACTGCTCCAGCGTCGAGCGGTCGGAGAGCGGCAGGTCGGCCAGGTTGGACTCGTAGAGCAGAACGCGGTTGGCGACCAGGTCGGAGGTGCGGCGCAGGTCCTCGGCGGTCATCTCGCGGCCGACCAGCGCGGAGGCGACGAGGGCGTCCTCGCGGGAGAGCATCTCCTTGGCGCGGTCCAGGCCGATCAGCGCGCGGCCCCAGTTGTCGCCGTCCATGTCCTCGGTGCTGTAGAGAGAGGCGAGGACGTTGTGACTGGGGTCGATGAGCTTGTTGTAGAAGTCGAGGGCACCCTCACGGGTGACGGTGCTCTCCTCGACGGAGCGGCGCATCAGGTCGAGGCCGTCCAGGTCGTCGAGGAGCCGGCCGAGCCGTTCGGACGTGATGGTGTCCATCCGGTCCCGTACGCCGGACTCGGAGTTGCGCCGGACCTTGGTCAGGGCGCGGTCCGTGTCGCCGCGGCGGCTGCGCAGCTCGGTCAGCGAGTCGGCGGCCTCGGGGTCCGCCAGGAAGATCAGCGTCTGGCGTCGCTCGCTCTGGAGGACGCGGATGCCGTCCTCCACCGGGTGGCCGATTTCCTTGATCGCGTAGCTGACATCGATGAGCTGCTTGGCCGGAGTACCGGCGAGCGTGGTCGCGAGCCCCCACAGAACGGTGAGCCCGATGAGCGGCACGAGCAGCAGCGCCACGATCTTCCGGCGGATGGATTTCCCGCGAAAGCGCATGGCCTCCCCCTGGTCGATCCCCGCCTGTTGCGGGAGATGCTTCGTCAGCAAACGGCGCGAGCCTACTACTGTCACACCGGCAACTCGAAGACACGTCCGTATGTTTTTCAGCCGTCCCCTGACTCCTTGATCATGAGTTGTCCCGGTATTCGGCGAGATGGCTTCCACTTCTCGTGTAGGGAAGCCGCGCGGGAAGACAGGTGACGGTCAAGACAGATGGCCGAAATCATTCGCTTGACGACCCCGCAGGGAATCTTTGTGGGCGGACATTCGTCCTTATGTACGGGGATCAGGGGCATGCGGGGAGCCCGGCGCACAGTGCGCGCATCACGGTTCGGGGCCGGTTCGGTTCCGGGACGGCGTGAAGCGTGACGAGCCGGGCAGTCACCCTTGATACGGACAGCGGGTTGGGGAGCGGGTTGGGGAGTGACGGTCCATGCAGACGGATGAGCGGCGGGGCGCGGTGTCGGCGGGCGAGTTCGAGCGGGTCTCGCGCGGGTTGTGGGTCGAGGAGCCCGCGCGGTCCTACCGCCTGCCGGATCCGGTCAGGACGGCCGCGGTCCGGGCGGTCATCATCACCGCCGTGACACTGATTCAGGCCATGATTGCGTTTCTCAGCACCCTCGCGGGGTCCTGGCTGGCCTTCCCGATGGTGCTGAGCAGTGTGGCCTCGACGGTGATGGCGACCTGGGGTGTGCTGGACGTCTGGGTGACGCGTCAGGTGTGGAACCAGCGCTACGGAGTGGTGTCCGTGCCCAGCAGCACGGCACGGCAGTTGCGCCGTGAGCGGCGCAGGGCGCGGCGGGCCGCCAGGAGCGCGGCGCGCGACGGGGCACGGATACCACCGGCGGGCGCCGGAGCCCGGGGCGAGGAGCAGACGCCGGGCGGGCTCAAGGCGGCCTGACCGCCCGCACCACACGCACGGCGCGCGTGCGCCCCTCTGCCGCGTGCGCCATGCGTGCGGTGCGTGTTCATGCGTGCGGTGCGTGTCACGCGTGCGGTGCGTGTCACGCGCGTCCGGGCGTGGGCACGGAGCCGGCGTCCGGGGTCCGTTTGAACATGCGGGTCGCGGTGATCTCGCCGTGCACGGGCTCGCCGTCCGGATCCTGCTGCGGCAACCCCGGGCGCAGATGCTCCTCCACGCTGATGTACTTCAGCCCGGCGCGCAGATCCGCGTCATTGCGCAACCTGATGACCAGCGGGAACTCCGCGAGCGCCGTCGTGTCGAAGAGGCCGGTGGTGTACAGGAGCTGCACGCCCAGCGCGTCCGAGACCGCGCGCTGGAGTTCCAGCAGGTACGTGGCGTTGGCGCGGCCGATCGGGTTGTCGAGGAAGAGCGTGCCCGCGTGCCGGTGCTTGTCACGCCCCCGGTCGTTGCTGCGCAGCGCGGCCATCGTGCAGTACAGCGCGATCGCGGCGGTCAGGAGCTGCCCCCCGGAGAAGACGTCGCCCATCTGTCCCACGGGAACGCGCTCGGCGCGCAGCACGGCGTCGGGCTTCAGGATCTCGACCGCGATGCCTCTGGGTTCGAGCGCCGCCTGCACACCGCGCAGCAGCAAGGACATGCCGTCCCTGCGCAGGTCGGAGTTCTTCTTGAGGGCGGCGTGGGTCGCCTCGTCGATGACCTCGCCCAGCCGCTCCGAAAGCGTCGCGCGGTCCGGCTCCTCGAAACGGATCCGCAGGAACTCCTGCCCCGACCACTCCCCCAGCCCTTCGGGCAGCCGGGAGAGCCGCTGGGCCGAACGGAGCGTCGTCAGCGCGGATTCCACCAGCCCGCGCAGCCGGTCGACGATGGAGTCACGGTTGCGCTCCAACTGCGCCAGCTCGTCGGTCAGTACCCGCAGCCGGGGCGCGAACGCCTGCGCCCACGCCGCCGCGTGTTCGGGCAGGGCGGACGCGGGCAGCTCACGGATCTGCTGCCTTGCGGGGGTGCGCACCTGCTCGTACCGGGTGGAGTTGGCGTGCCGTACGAGCACGTCGCACGCCTCGCGTACGCCTGCCTCCGCCGCCGAGAGCTCGGCCGCGCAGCCGCGCAGCGAGCGGCGCGCCTCCGACGTCGAGTGGCGGGCCTCCTCCAGCGTGCCCGGGTACGGCTCCGGCGGGCGCGGCGCCTCCTCCGGGTCGGGCTCCTCGGTGACGGCGCCGCGCAGCAGGTCGCGCAGGAGGGCCGCCGTCTCGTCGAAGCCGCCGGCCGCCTCTTCGGCGGCACGGTGCGCGTACAGCAGCTCGCCGTGCGCGGCCCGCGCGGTCTCCAGCGCGTCGGACCGTACGGCCAGTTCGGTGGTGGCCGTACGGAGCAGGGCCTGCGCCTGCTCGGCGTCGGCGGGAACCTGGTCCTCGGGGAGGTCGGTGTGGGCGTCGCCGTCGGCGGGCGCGAGGCGTTCGGCCTCGCCGCGGAACCGGCCCAGTTGCTCGCTGGCGGCCGAGGCGCGCGACTCCAGCATCTGGACCAAGGACTCGGCGCGGGCGGCGGCGGCCTGCCGGGACGGCCCGTCGGCTCCGTCGGTGGATTCGAGGAGCTGCGCGGCGCGGGTGCGAACCTTGTTGGTGAGCCGGTCCAGTTCGGCGAGCGCGGCGCTCTCGTCGCTCTCCGCGCGGGCCTGTTCGGCGCGCAGATCGGCGCCGACGCCCACCTTCTCGTACAACTGGGAAGCCGCCCGGTACGCCTCACGCAGCGCGGGCAGTGCGGCGCGCGGGGCGTCCGGCGCCGCTTCGGGGATCGTCTCGGGCGCGCCGGCGATCTCGGCGCGCTCGCCACGCAGGGCACGCGCGGTACGGCGGGCGTCGTCGCCCGCGCGCTGGGCGGCCCTGCGGTCCTCGTCGGCGGCACGGGCCCGCTCCAGGCAGACGGCCGCGCGCGCCTCGTACTCGGCGGCGTCGTCGGTCAGTTCCCGGAGCTTGGCCTGCCAGCCGGAACGCTCGCGGAGCCGGTGCGCGAGCCCGGAGAGCACATCGGCGGCCCGGCGGGCGCGCTGGGCGGTCTCCTGGCGTTCGTCGCGGACCCGGGTGGTGTCGGCGGCGACCTCGTCCGCCTCGGCCCGTACCGTACGCGCCTCGGTGAGCGTGGCCGCGGCCGTCTCCGCGCTCTCCCGGGCCGTGGCCGCGGCGGCGGACAGCTCGGTGAGCATGCCGGGCGGGCAGTCGGCGCGCCAGGAGCCGAGCCGGGCGGCGAGCGAGCGGTCACCGGTCAGCCGGGCGGCGAGGGTACGGATCTCCTCGTCGCGGGCGGCGGCGCGGGCGCGCAGCGCCTGCCGCTCCTCGTCGGCGGCGTGTTCGTCGTGCATGGCCGGGTTCGGCGGTACGAGGAAGACGCCGTACACCCCGCTGTCCGCGGGGCCGTCCGCGCCGGGCTCGGGCACCGGGGCCAGCAGCGCGGCGGCGGTGCCGACGGCGACCGTGGAGCGCGGCAGCAGCGCGGCGCCGGCGAGCGCTTCCCGGGCACGGGCGTGCGAGTCGGGGTCGGTGATCACGACGCCGTCGACCAGCTCGGGCCGGGCGCTCAGGACGGCGGCGTGGTCGGCGGGGTCGACGGCCTGGGCGAGGTAGCGCCAGCCGGGCAGAGCGGGGATGCCGTGCTCGCCGAGGAATTCGACGGTGGCCAGCACGTCGGGGCCCGCGGGCAGCAGCCCTCCGTCGCCGAGGGCGCCGAGGATCCGCGCGTCGTCGGCGGCGGCGGTCCGCAGCTCGAAGAGGTGCCGCTCGGCGGAGGTGATGCCCTGGTCGAGCAGTTCGCGCAGTTCGTCGGCGTACCGGTCCAGGTCCTCGGGGCTCAGCGGGGCGTCGCCGGGCCGCGGGGCCGGCTGCCGCCGGCGGGCCTCCGGGCCGTCCGGCGCGTCGTGCGGTTTCCCGTCGTGCGGTTTCCCGTCGTGGTCCGGGTCCGGGTCCGTACCGGTGCGCTGTCCCGGGACCGCGGTCCGCGCGGTGGTCAGGGCAGCGGCCGTCGTGGGCAGGCTGAGCAGTTCCGCGAGGCGTTCGTCCTCGGCGATCGACTCGGCCGCGCGGCGCTCGGCCTCGTAGGACCGCTCCGCGGCCCCTGCGGCGTCGGCGGCGCGCGCGGCGGCCAGTTCGGCGCGCGATTCGGCGGACGCCGCCTCCCTGGCCCGGTCCGCCGTCGTACGCGCGGAGTCGCGGGCCGCGTCCCACAGGGCGACGGCGGTCTTCTCGGCGTCGCTGGCGGCGAGCGCGGCGCGGGCCGGGTCGGCGTCGGGCGCGGAGTCGTCGAGCCAGCCGGCCCGTACCGCCTCGGCGGTCTCCTGCTCGACCTCGGCGAGGCGCTGGCGCAGATGGCCCACCTCGCTGCGGGCGCGCTGCGCGTCGGTGGCGGCGGCGGTCGCGTCGCGGTGGGCGGCCTCGCCGGTCTCCTGGAGGGTCGCGGAGCGTTCCTCCTCCTCGTTGGCGAGGCGCTCGCCCTCCCCGGCGGCGGCGTGCAGCGCCCGGACGAGATCGGCGGCGGCGGTGGCACGGGCGGCCAGGGCGGGCGCGGCGTCGCGCTCGGCCTCCCGGATCGCGACGGCCACGCGCGCGGAGCGGTCGGCCGCCGCACGGTGGCGCAGCACGTTCTCGGCGGCCTGCCAGGCGGAGTGGAGCGTACGGGCGTCGGTCAGTTCACGGCGCTGGGCCGCGGCGCGCTTCTCGGCGGCGGTGAGGGCCAGGGAGGCGTGCCGGTAGGCGAGTTCCGCGGCGATCAGCGCGCTGCGGCCCCGCGCCCGCTCGGCCTCGGTCACGGTGTGGGCGGCCGCGGTGACCTGCTGGGCGAGGTCGGCTACCCGGCCGCGCTCCTCACCGGCGCGCGCGGTGAGGCGCGTGACGAGCGTACGGGCGCGGCGCTCGGCGCCCGCGTGGACGTCGCGGGCGTGGGAGCGGGTCCCGGTCGCCTCCACGATCCGGCCGAGGAGATCGACGGAGCCGGCGGTGAAGTCGCGCTCCGCGGTGAGTTCGGCGCGGCGTCCCAGCTTGTTGCCGAAGCCTCCGACGAGGTCGGCGAGGCCGTCGGTGTCCCGGGTGTCGGTGACGGCGCGCAGCAGGAGGTCGGTGAAGTCGGAGTCCTTCTTGACGGCGAAGAGACCGGCGGCCTCGCCCTCGTCGGCGTTCATCTCACGCTGGTAGCGGAAGAGTTCGGGGTCGAGGCCCAGATCGCCGAGGTGTTCGTTCCAGCGGTCGTGGATCTCCTCCCAGTGGATGTCGAGATGCGGATAGAACTTGCCCGCCTCGGTGATGGCGTCCCGGAAGCCCTTCATCGTGCGGCGCCTGCCGCGCGCTCCGGAGACGCCCTCGGCGGCCGGCCGGACGGCGGTGGACTCGGCGACCGGCAGCGAGTCGAGGCTGAGTCCGGGGCCCGGCCGGAAGGAGTACCAGCCCTCGGCGAACTTCCGCGGGTCGTTGGAGACCTGCCGGCCGCGCCACTCGCTGGCCTTGCCGACGACGACGAGTTCTCCGGTGAGGGTGTGCTGCCACTCCAGGGCGACATGGCCGCAGTCGTCGGCGAGCAGGAACTTGCGCAGCACGCCGGAGCTTGCGCCGCCGAGGGTGTTGCGGTGTCCGGGCAGCATCACCGAGAAGATCAGCTTGAGCAGGACGGACTTGCCGCCGCCGTTCTCCAGGAAGAGGACACCCGCGGGTGCGGGGCGGCGCGGCGGGCCGACCGGATCCTCCTCGAAGAACTCCGCCTGGGTGGGCGCGGGGTGCGGTACGGGGGCGCCCACGCCGCGCAGGTCGAGCACGGTGTCGGCGTAGCGCGCGCCGGCGGGGCCGATGGAGTAGAGGCGGACCCGGGACAGCTCGTACATGGCGGACTCTCGTCTGGTGGATGGTGGCAGGAGCTCGGTGGAGGTCAGGCGGGGAGGGGAGGCCCGTGCGGAAGGGGGACGGACGTGGAAGGGGAGGTCAGGCGTGGAAGGGGAGGTCAGGCGTGGAAGGGGAGGTCAGGCGTGGAAGGGGAGGCCGGCGTCGGCGGCCAGCTCCAGGTCGTCGCCGTCGGGCGGGGGCAGCAGGGTGGCGGAGCCGTCGGAGACGGGCACGACGCCCAGCTCCAGCAGCTCGGTGAGGGCCGCGTGGCCCGCCATGTCACGCACCTGGAGCTGGTAGCGGGCGGTGGTGCGGTAGGCGCCTCCGGCGTCGTCGCCGGTGCGCTGGAGGAACCCGGAGTCGGTGAGGAACGCGACGGCCTTGCCGATGATGCCGGTCGTGGACCCGGCGAGGCGGCGGGCGTCCTTGGTGGCGCCCGTGGCGCTGCGCCGTGCGTAGGTCCGCCAGGCGGCCTCCAGACCGGGGGCGTCGGTCGACGGGTCGGTGTTCTCCCCGTCCCGCTCGGCGCGTTCTTCCAGACGGCGGCAGGCCTGCCGCACGAACGCGTCGACGCCGTTGACCGTGATCCGGCCGATGTATCCGTCGTCGGCGAGGTCCTCGGGGCGGGGAAAGGCCAGGGCCGCGACGGCGAGATGGGCGAGGCCGTGCAGGAAGCGGTCGGCGGAGTCGGTGGAGGCGCGGCGCGCGTAGTCGCCCATGCGGACCGCGAAGACGGAGTCCTCGGCTGCGGTGACGGCCATGCCGGCGCGTGGCGAGACTTCGAGGACGACGAGGCCGAATCCGGTGGCGACGGCGTCGGCGACGCGGGCGAAGGCGGGGTCCTCGCGGTAGCGGCGGAGCAGTTCGGTGTACTCGGCGTCGCGGGCCGGGAGCAGCTTGGGCTGGAGCCCGAAGGAGACGAGCCGGGCGGCGTCGGCGGCGTCGGCGGGGGTGACGGTCCGGCTCGTGCCCGCGCTTGGCGTGGGGTACTCGGCCGGATCAGGGTCTGTGGGGTCGGGCCACGTGGCGGGGGGCTCGGGGTTGTGGTCGCTCACAGGGTGGCTCCTTGGGGGGCGGGTGGTTCGTCGTGGTGCGGGGCCGGTGGTCTCCGGAGGCACGTGCCCGGACGGCATGATGTACGGCGTGTGCGGGACGAGCGGCAGGGCGCGGGCCCTTGTGCGGCACACATCACGTCTCACTGTCCGGACACGCGCCTCCGGTGGCCCCGGCCCCCTCCCGCCGGTGGACGCTCCCGGGGCGCTGCGGCGGAGATCACGCCGACTCCGCACGGTCCGCCGTCATGCCCGCCGCGTCCAGCAGCGCCGTGCCCACGATCAGGTCGGCGCCGCCGAACTCCCGGTCGTCGAGCGGGGTGCCGTCGTCCACCGCGAAGAGCAGGCGCTCCTCGCCCTGGCGGTAGGCGGTGCCGACCGGGGGGCTGGCCGCGTGGATGGCCAGGAGCGCGACGAGGTAGGGCAGTTCGGGGTCGCGCAGGCGGGCTTCCGCGAGGAGGCCGGAGAGTCTGCGCGGCGCGTCGTGTTCCAGGTCGAGCAGTTCCTTCGCGCTCGCGAGCTGTTCCTCGCTGAAGCGGCTGTCGTCCGGCGTGGCGATCAGGTCCGGTTCCGGCATTTCGGCGCCCAGGTGCTCGCGCTCCACCGGTGGGGTCAGCAGCAGGTCGATCAGGTCGCCGACCCGGACGGACGCCGGGGTGCGCAGTCCTGTGCCGCGGGCGAAGAACGCGTCCGTGACCCGGGCCGCCTGCTCCACGGGCAGCGGCAGCAGCGGGGCGACGAGCTGCCCGTACAGGTCGAGTCCGGTGTGGGCGGTGGGCCGGGCGAATGCCTGGCGGTCCTGTTCGGCGCGGAAGAGGGGGCCCGCCTCCAGCAGGCGTGACTGGAGTTGGGTGTGCCGGCGGATGCAGTCCTTGACGATGTCGACGAGTTCGGCCGCGCGTCGTTTGTGCTCGGCCGTCCTGGGGTCGTTGCCGGTCTCCGCCTCGTCGCGCGCCTTGCGGATGTTCGTCAGGATCGCGTTCTCGTGACGGTACCGGTCGGCGACGTGGTCGAGCGCCTCGTCGATCATGTCGGGGACGGCGTGGAGCCAGTCGACGGCCCGTACGTTGCGCCGGGTGGCCTCCAGTGTCCTGCGCAGCGTCTCCGCGTACTGGACGGTCCGGTATCTGGCCTGCTCGGCGGCGAGTTGCGCGTCGGCCAGTCTGCCCCGGCTGATCAGGACCTCCAGCTTGACCTCGGCGGCGATCTGGGCGCTGGTGACGTCCGTGTCGAGAGCGCCGACCAGGACGTTGACCGCTTCGTCGGTCGTACGGAGAAAGACGCTGCCGCCGGGTCCTGGGACCTCCTCGATCAGCTTGAAGTCGTAGTCCCTGCGGGTGTAGACGCCGTCCGTGCCGAACGTGCCGTAGACGGCGCGGAAGCCGCGGTCCACGCTGCCCACGTTGATCAGGTTCTCCAGGACCCAGCGGGCGACGCGTTCGTGCTCGCCGACGGGGCGGCGGGGGGCCTGGGCGGCGATGCGGGGCAGGAGTCTGGCCACTATCTGTTCGTGGTCCGCGCCGGTGTCGAAGTCCATGTTGAGCGTGACCAGGTCGATGGCGGAGAGCGCGACCTCCGCCATCGCGTACACCGAGTACTCGCCCGCCAGATTGGCCTTACGGGTGTCCAGGTCGTGCAGCGGCGCGGTGCAGGCGAGCGCGCGCAGCCGCCGCGCGAGCCCTTCGTCGGCGGCCGGGCCCTGGGCGGGCCGCGGCCCCGCGCTGAGCTGGGGCGGAACGAAATCCGTCGGGGCAGGCGAAGTCACCTGCACAGGTTAGGTCCTCGCACCGACAACGGTCGAAACGACGCAGAGCGCCCCCGTCAGGACCGCTCGATTCCCGCCCGATTCCCGTTGCCCCTCGCCGCTTCCGCCGGAGGGGCGGCGAGTGCGGCGAGCGCCCCGGAGAGGGCGTGATCGGCCCTCAGGTCGAGGTGGGCGCCGCTGCCGCGGGCCCAGTGCGTGACCTCGTCGCCCGCCAGGCGCAGCAGTTCCGGCAGCAGGTCGCGGCAGCGGCGGGCCACCCAGCCGGTGCCGGAGGTCGCGAGCCAGCACAGTGACTCGGCGCGGGTGGGCGGCGGCCGGTCGGGATCGGGGGCGGGCGGCGGGCCGAGGGCGAACCCCCGTTCGGCGAGCGCTCCGTGGAACCGCGCCGCGATCATGCGGTGCCCGCGCTCCCCCGGGTGCAGCCGGTCGGCGCTCCACAGCGAGCGGTCGGCGACCCAGGCGGCGTCGGCCAGGTGCAGGTGGACGGTGTCGTACCGCGTCGCGAGGGTGTGGACGACGGCGTTGACGGCCCGCTGACGCCGGGCGAGCGGCCGGGCGAGCGGGGCGGGCAGCCCGAGCATGGCGCCGGGTTCGGGCAGGCAGGCGGTGAGCAGGACGGTGCCGTGTGCGGCGAGGGCGGCGCAGATACGGTCGATACGCGGGGCGAGGTCCTGTATGTCGAAGCCGGCGCGGAGCGTGTCGTTGACGCCGACGACGACGGAGGCGATGTCGGGCGCGAAGGCCAGGGCGTCGGGTGTCTGGCGCTCCTCGACGTCGCGGGTGAGGGCGCCGCTGACGGCGAAGTTACGGAAGGGGGTCCCGTCCTCCGCGCCGCCGAGGGCGCCTCCGAGCAGCGCGGCCCATCCGCGCCATCCGCCGCCGTCCACGGGGTCCCCGATCCCGGCGGTGAGGGAGTCCCCGAGCGCGGCGAACCGCGGGGGCGTGGCCGCCGGGGCGCGGGTGCCGCCGCGGCGCGGGGACGGCACCGAGTCCAGGGGCGTGGCCGCCGGGGCGGGTCTGGCCCGCGGCGTCATCGGGGTGTCCCGTCGGGGCGCAGGGCG
Organism: Streptomyces sp. NPDC059092; assembly: GCF_042756365.1. Taxonomy (NCBI): domain Bacteria; kingdom Bacillati; phylum Actinomycetota; class Actinomycetes; order Kitasatosporales; family Streptomycetaceae; genus Streptomyces; species Streptomyces sp. NPDC059092. Next base: position 11,841 of record NZ_JBHZEJ010000082.1, on the reverse strand, counting down.
GAGGCCACGGGCCGGGCGTCGTGCGCAGCCAGGAACGCCGTCACCGCCGCGTCCCAGCCGAACAGTTCGGCCCGTGCGCGGGCCGCCGCGCGGCGGGTGCCCTCCGGGCGGGCCAGCAGGTCCTCGACGGCGTCCGCGAAGGATGCCCCGTCGTCGGCCGCCGCCCGGCCCGCGTCCCCGATCACCTCGGGCAGCGCGGACGACGCGCTGGCGACGACCGGGGTGCCGCAGGCCAGCGCCTCCAGGGCGGAGAGACCGAAGGTCTCGACGGGGCCCGGGGCCAGGCAGATGTCGGCGGCGGCCTGGAGGCCGGCCATCGCGGCGCGGTCGCCGACATGGCCGAGGAAGACCGCGGGCAGCCCCTGCGCCCTGGCCCTGCGGGCGAGCCCGGCGCGCAGCGGTCCTTCGCCCGCGACGACCAGTGACGCCCGTACTCCTCGCCGCCGTAGCTCCACCAGCGTGTCGAGCGCCGCGCCGGGGCGCTTCTCGACCGACAGCCGGGATCCGAGGAGGAGCAGTACGCCGGGCGCGCGGCCCTGGACGTAGCGGGCGCGCAGGGCGGGGTCGCGGCGCTCGGGGCGGCAGCGGTCGAGGTCCACGCCGAGCGGGGCGCGCACCACGTTGCGGGCGCCGATGCGCAGGAACTCGCGCTCCGCCCATTCGGTGGTGCAGACGATCCGTGAGTACGCCCAGGCGCTGTGTGTGTTGAGCCGGTCGGCGGCGCGGCCGGCCGCCGCTCCGGGCACGCCCCACGCGCGCAGGACCCCGTCGGCCGTCTCGTGGGAGACCATCACGGACGGGATCCGGTGGCGCCTGGCCCACTCGCCGGTCCAGCGCAGGGTGGTCCGGTCGGAGACTTCGAGCCGGTCGGGTGCCAGTCCTTCGAGCACGTCGCGCAGCCGGCGCCGGGCCGCCAGGACGCGGTAGCCGCCGGTGCCGGGCAGTTCGGGTCCGGGCAGGGTGATCACCCGGCCCTGCTCGGTGTCCTCGTCGGAGGCGCGTTCCCCGGGCACGATCAGTACCGGTTCGTGTCCGGCCGCGCGGTAGCCGCTGCCCAGCGCGTGCAGCGCGGTGCGCAGTCCGCCGGAGGACGGTGTGACGAAGTTGGCGAGCCGTACGATCCGCAGCGCGCTCACGCGACCACCGCCGTACGCGCGCCGAGGACCTCGGCGTAGTGGCCGAGGAGCTGGTCCCCGACGGCGGCCCAGGTCCGGTCCTCGACCGCGGCGCGGCCGGCCCGTCCGTAGGCGGCGCGGCGCGCGGGCGCGTGGGCGAGTTCGCGGACGGCCTCGGTGACGGCGTCCGTGTCGTGCGGGGTGACGAGGAGGCCCGTACGGCCGTGGTCCACGAGGTCGAGCGGTCCGCCCGCGGCGGGGGCGATCACCGGGACACCGCTGGCCATGGCCTCCTGCACGGTCTGGCAGAAGGTTTCGTAGGGGCCGGTGTGTGCGAAGAGGTCGAAGGAGGCGAAGGTCCTGGCCAGGGCCTCGCCGGTGGTGCGGCCGAGGAAGAGCGCGCCGGGCAGGGCGGTGCGCAGGGAGGTCTCGCTGGGTCCGTCGCCGACGATCACGACGCGGACGCCGGGCAGGGCGCAGACGCCCGCGAGGAGTTCGACGTGCTTCTCGGCGGCGAGCCGGCCGACGTAGCCGACGATCAGTTCGCCGTCGGGGGCGAGCCGGCGCCGCAGCGCCTCGTCGCGCAGTTCGGGCCGGAACCGTACGGTGTCCACGCCCCGGGGCCAGAGGCTGACCCGCGGTATGCCGTGCTCGGCGAGGTCGGCGACGGCGGCGCTGGAGGGTGCGAGGGTGCGGTCGGCCGCGGTGTGCACGGCCTTGAGGCGGCGCCAGGCGGCGGCCTCCCCCGCGCCCACGTACGTACGGGCGTAGCCGGCCAGGTCGGTCTGGTAGACGGCGACGGCGGGGACGCCGAGGCGGGCGGCTGCGGTCATGCCGCGGACGCCGAGCACGAAGGGGCTGGCGAGGTGGACGAGGTCGGCGCGGTGCGCGGTGATGGCCGCGGCGATCCGGCGGCTGGGCAGGGCCACGCGGACCTGCGGATAGCCGGGCAGCGGCAGGGAGGGCACGCGTACCACGGGGCACGGTGTGTCGGTCTCGTCGTCGCCCGCGACGGACGGGGCGATGACGAGGGGGTCGTGACCGCGCGCGGCGAGGTGCCGGGCGGTCTGGAGGGCGCAGTGGGCCACGCCGTTGACATCGGGCGGGAAGGACTCGGTGACGATGACGACACGCATATCCGTGTTGTCGTCGTACGGAGCGTGTCCCTGCCAACGTGGATCTTTCCGCGTGGGGAACGTCCCGTGAGCATTGGAAGCGGGGGACGTTCCGGGGCCCGGCGGAGAACGCCCGGCGAAGGCGCCCGGGACGTGGCGTAAGGGGGCGTCCCTACGCCACGTCCACGGTGTTACGGCGTGTTCACCGGGTCGCCGCGTCCGGGCCCATCCGGTTGCGTACGGCCGTCTGGACCTCGGCCTCCTCGGCCGGGTCGGCGGCCAGCCGGCGCAGCCGGTCGGCGACCCGTACGTCGCCGGTCTCGGCGTGCAGCGCGGCGATCTCGCGGGTGGTCTCCTCGCAGTCCCACAGGCATTCGACGGCGAATCCGGTGGCGTACGAGGGGTCGGTGGCGGCGAGTGCGCGCGCCGCGCGGCCACGGAGCTGGGAGGACGCGGTCTCCCGGTAGACGTGGCGCAGGACGGGCGCCGCGCAGACGATGCCGAGGCGGCCCGTGCCGTCGACGAGGGCCCACAGCCGGGGGGAGTCGGGGCCTTCGGCGCGTACGGTCTCGCGCAGGGCGCCGAGGACCAGGGGGGTGTCCTCCGTACCGCCGCGGCAGGCGAGGACGCCGGCGGCGGACGCGCCGAGGGGGTCGGGCCGGTGGATCCAGCCCCGGGCCCGGTCGACGGCCTCGTCGCCGCACATCCGCTCGAAGGCGGAGACCGCGGCGTCGGCGACGGCTCGGTGCGGGTCGCCGGCCGCCGCCTCGATCAGGTCGAGCACGGCCGGGTCGCGGGCCTCGGCCAGGTAGTGGAGAGCGGCGCAGCGCGCCCCGCCGGGGCCGCTCCTGGCCGCCTCGACGATCAGGGGGCGGTCGCCGGGGCCGGCGACGGCGGTGAGGCAGCGGGCCGCCGGCCGGTGGAGTTCGGTGCCGCGTTCCAGGCCCTGCTGGGCCCAGTCGAAGACGGCCTGGACGCTCCAGCCGGGGCGGGGTCCGCTCGGCCGCATCTGGCGTTGCCAGCGGTCGAAGGAGCCCTGTTCGCCCGCGGCCCTGATGCGGGCGCCGACGGCGGGGCGCGGGTCATCGGCCCAGAGCCGCCAGGGCCGGGGTTCGAAGGCGTCGCGCACGGTGGACGCCAGTTCGGCGTCGCCGTCGGGGGTGGCGGGGAACCTGGCGAGGACGGGGCCGGCGAGGGCGCGCAGGCCTGTGTCGTCGTCGCGCAGCGCCAGTTCGTCCAGGGCCCAGGCCCAGTTGGTGCCGGTCGCGGTGTAGCGCCGGAGCAGGTCGAGCGCGTCGTGCCTGCCGTACGCGGCGAGGTGGCCGAGGACGGCGAGCGAGAGCCCGGTGCGTGACTCGTCGGTGTCGAGGTGGTCCTCGGCGCGGAAGAGGTGGTCGTCGATGGCGTCGAGACCGCCGTGGATGTCCAGATAGAGACGGGCGTAGTACAGCGAGCGGTTCTCGACCTGCCAGTCGTGGCGCGGGTCGTTCAGCACGCAGTGGTTGAGGGCGGCGAGCGCCTCCGCGCGGGGTGCTGCGAGCGCGTGCAGTGTGCCGTCGCCGCGGCCCCTCTGCAGCAGGCCGAGCAGTGTGCCGCTCGGCGCTATGACTGGATCGAACATGGGGAAAGCCTCACATCAAGCTGTCGACGCAACCGGGGGGTGTGGTGCCGAAGCCCTCTCGGACCTGACCACGTCCTCGTGCCTCTCCCGGCGAATCCTGCCCCGTCGCTGGCAGACACCGCCGGTCGCGGCACCAGGGCCTCTCGTCCGGGTCCGGCTTGGCTCGCGTGCCCTGGCACCGCGCCTCGATTCGGCCGGATCCAAACGAAAGCCACTAGACCGTGCGGCGACATGATCGGCCGTCCGTTGTCGTCTTCTGCCTAACGCAGACCATCTTTCCTGCCTCTCGTCGGTGGCCCACCGTGGGCCCGTCGTCATGATGACCCAGCCATTTCGCCACCGCGACCACATTTACGACGCTGTCCGTCACGACGGTCACCGGGCCCCGAACAGCTCCAGGAGATGCGCCTTCCCGAACATGCGCGCCGTATCCACCGCGGAGGGGTTGCCACCGGCCGGATCCGCTCCGCCGGCCAGCAGTGCGCGGATGATCTCGTCCTCGCCCTTGAAGACGGCGCCGGCGAGCGGGGTCTGACCTCGGTCGTTGATCCGGCCGGCGTCGGCGCCGCGGGCGAGGAGCGCTTCGACGGCCGCCAGGTGACCGTGGTAGGCGGCGAGCATGAGGAGGGAGTCGCCCCGGTCGTTGGTGAGGTTGGCTGGCACACCGGCGTCGACGTAGGCGGCGAGTGTCTCCGCCTCGCCCGTCCGGGCCAGATCGAAGACCTTCGTGGCCAGTTCGATCACCTCGGGGTCGGGGGTTTCACTCATCGGCGGGACCGCCTTCCGGAATGTCTGTGCGGAGTAAACCGACAGGGTACTGCCCGGTGGAGTAAGAGGAAGCGGAGAGTCCGGACAGCCCGCGGGCGGCGGGGACGACCGCCGTGCGCCAGTGCAGTGAAATGCATGATATTTCACTCATTTGCATCTTTTATCGCATAGATACTTTTCGTGATCCTGGAAGGACTCATGGTGACTTGTCCCCACAAACCAGGAGAATGCTCATGATTCTGTCCATGTCCGGCGTCGTCCTGCTCGGAATCATCGTCTTCCTCTTCTTCCGGAAGGACGGGCTCAAGGCGTCGCACGCGCTCGTCTGCGCGCTCTTCGGCTTCTACCTCGCGGGGACCGCCATCGCCCCGAGCATCACGGCCGGCGGCGCGAGCCTGGCCGGCCTCCTGGGCGGGATCAAGTTCTGACGCCCGCCCATCCCTTCCGCACCTCCAGGAGACAGACGTGGCCCGGCTCCCCCTCACCCACCTGCTGACCAGTGGCGGCGACCGGATCGCGCGCGGTCGGGAGGCGGCACGCACGGCGGCGGACGGCGCCACCGACGTGCTCCATCCGCTGATCACGATCGTCCGTGGACTGCGGCTGATGGCCGCCGCGGGGCGCCGGAAGTGGGCGGGCACCCCTAAGGAACGGCGCGGTCCCACGCTGTTCCTGGCCGCCGCCTGTGTCCTGCTGGTCGTCCTCGTCCCGTACGGGCCGCTGCTGGCCCTGATCACGGTGATGGGCCTGGCCGGCTGGAAGGGACGGGACCGCCCGCCCGTGCCGACCGGGCCCGACGAAGCGGAGGTACGGCGTCTCCAGTCCCTCTACGAGGCGCTCGTACCGTACTTCGCCGTGCCCGAGGACCCGAGTCCGCTCTTCACCCATGGCGGCGCGTGGGGCGCCGCCTTCGCCGGCCACGCCTTCGACGGCGACGGACGGCTCACCCGGCTCCAGGTGGCCTACCCGCCGTACTTCCCCGACGGCGAGCCCACCGCACGCGCCCGGATCGAACAGCTTCTGCACGCCAAGTCCGGACGCGGGCGCGAATATCTCTTCGACTGGGACGAGGAGGGCAACCGGCTGCTGATGACGGTCCTGCCCCCGCTCCCCACCGACATCGCCGCCCAGCGCTTCGTCACCGCGCCGGGCGAGACCGTCCTCGGTTTCACCGACGACGGCGCGGTGCCGCGCACCGTGCCCGTGACGACGGGCGCCGGTCACCGGGACGCGCCCCCGGTTCTCTGGCGGACCGGGCCGCGCTCCACCGAACCGCATCTGCTGGTCGCGGGCCATCCGGGCAGCGGCGCCACCAGCCTGCTGCGCTCGCTCGCGCTCCAGGCCCTGCCCTACGGCGACGTCCTGGTCGTGGACGGCGGCGGGGACGGCGAGTTCGCCTGTCTGGCCGGGCGCGGCGGCGTGCTCGCCGTGGAGTGCGGGCTCGCCGGGGCGCTCACCGGCCTCGAATGGGCCGCGCGCGAGACCGAACGGCGGCTGATCGAGGCCCACCGCGCCCGCCAGTCCGGGCTTCCCGCCCCCGAGGACATCCGGCGTCCGCTGTGGATCCTGTGCGACCGGCCGGGCGTCTTCGGCCATCTCGCGGCGGCCGACGGACGGCCCGATCCGCAGGACCTGCTCCAGGTGCCGCTGCGGCACGGCAGGGCCGCCCACGTGACCGTCGTCGTCGCCGAACACCTCGACGCCCTCGATCTGCTGAGCCAGGACGTGACGACGCACACCCGCGCCCGGGTCGTCCTCGGGCCAGCCGCGCCCGCGCGGGTGGCGGCGGTGCTCGGGGTGGAGCCGCACACCACGCCCACGCCGGACGTCCCGCCCGGCCGGGGGTACGTACGGCTCGGCACGGCCCCGGTGCTCAGGCTCCAGGTCCCGGCCACGCCCGACCCGTACGACGACGCGACGAGCGAGGCGCACCGGCGCGCCGTACTGGATCTGCTGCCGGGGCGGCAGATCCAGCGGCAGGCGTACGAGCAGGTGCCCGGGCAGGCTCCCGCACCGGTGGCCGCCGAGGGCTGACGCCGCCGTCCTCCTTTCGGCGACGAGGGTGCGCGGCTTTCAGGCGACGAAGGTGCGGGGCGTGTCCGTGCCCGTGGCCGCGCCCGTCTCCACCAGGCGCGCCGCCGCCGCGAGCCGGGCCGCCGCCTCCACGGCGACCGGGCCGCCGACGGTGAACGGCAGCCGTACGTACCCCTCGAACGCCCCGTCGACCCCGAAGCGGGGCCCCGAGGGAACCCGTACGCCGACCCGCTCGCCCACCTCGGCCAGCCGGGAGCCGGAGAGCCCTCCGGTGCGTACCCACAGGGTCAGCCCGCCGTGCGGTACGTCGAACTCCCAGCCGGGCAGTCGCTCGCGCACCGCCGCGACCAGCGCGTCCCGGTTGTCGCGCGCCTGGGCGCGGCGCAGCGCGACGGCCTCCTCCCAGCCGCCGGTCCCCATCAGCCAGTTGACGGCGAGCTGTTCCAGTACCGGGGTGCCCAGGTCGGCGTAGGCGCGCGCGGCGACCAGGGAGCGGATCACGTCGGGGGCGGCGCGCACCCAGCCGATCCGCATCCCCGCCCAGAAGGCCTTGCTGGCGGAGCCGACCGTGAGGACCGTGCTGCCCGCCGGGTCGAAGGCGCAGACCCGGCGCGGCATGGCCACCTCCGGGTCGAGACGCAGCTCGGACATGGTCTCGTCGACGACCAGGACGGTGCCCGCCGAGCGGGCCGCGTCGACGAGTCCGCGCCGCTGGTCCTCGTCGGCCAGCGCGCCCGTCGGGTTGTGGAAGTCGGCGACGACGTAGGCGAGCCGGGGCGCCGCGTCCCGCAGCACCTGACGCCAGCGGCCGAGGTCCCAGCCGGCCAGGCCCTCGGCCATGGCGACGGGCACCAGCCGGGCGCCCGCCTCGCGCATGAGCTGGAGGATGTTGGCGTAGCTGGGCGACTCCACCGCGATCCGTTCGCCGCGGCCCGCGAAGAGATGGCAGATCGCGTCGATCGCGCCCATGGCGCCGGTGGTGACCATGATCTGCTCGGGCATGGTCGGGATACCCAGCGCCGTGTAGCGGTCGGCGAGCATCCTCCGCAGCGCCGGGAGCCCGGCCGGGTAGTCGCCGTGGGTGTGGGCGTACGGCGCCAGTTCCTCCAGCGCGCCCTGGACGCCCCGGGTGAGCCAGGGCTCGGGGGCCGGCAGTGCGGCCGTGCCGAGGTCGATGACGGAGCCGAGCGATTCGGGCGGCAGGGGTTCGAGACCGCGGGCGGGCAGCGGGTGCCCCGCCGGTACGGCCGTCCAGCTTCCGGCGCCTCTGCGGGACTCCAGGAAGCCCTCGGAGCGCAGCGCCTCGTAGGCGGCGGCCACGGTCGTACGGCTCACGGAGAGGGCGAGTGCCAGCTCGCGTTCGGCGGGAAGGCGGGCGGCGACGGGGACGCGGCCTTCGAGGACGAGGAGCCGGATGCCGTCGGCGAGCGCCCGGTAGGCGGGCGGGCGGCGGCTGCCGGGGCCCGCGGGGCGCGGCTGCTGGGCTTGGAGCTGGCGGGCGAGCCCCGCCGCTCCGACCACTGAGGTCCACTGCGCCATGGAAATCAGTCCACCTTCCCGGAATTGGCCCTGGTTGCCCTCTGCTGACCTGCCACAGAGTGACATGCATCAGTCCACCATTGCACCAAGGGACGGCATCGTGTCCATCATCCCGGGCCTCCGGTCCCCCCATCTGACCCGTCGGCTCTGCCAGCTCTACGTCGGTCTCGCGCTGTACGGCGCGAGTTCGGCGCTGGTGGTGCGCGGTGGCCTGGGGCTGGAGCCGTGGGGCGTGCTGCACCAGGGGCTCGCCGAGCTGACCGGGCTCTCCATGGGGGTCGTGGCGATCATCGTGGGGGCGGCCGTGCTGCTGCTCTGGGTACCGATCAGGCAGCGGCCGGGGCTGGGCACGGTCTCCAACGTCTTCGCCGTGGGGCTGGCGATCGACGCGACGCTCGCCCTGGTACCGGAGGCGCACGGGCTGCCCGCCAGGATCACCCTGCTGGTCACCGGGATCGTGCTCAACGGGGCGGCCACCGGGCTCTACATAGCGGCCCGGTTCGGCCCGGGTCCTCGGGACGGCCTGATGACCGGGGTGCACCGGCTGACGGGCCGCTCGGTGCGGCTGGTCCGTACGGCGATCGAGGTGGCCGTCGTCGCCACCGGGTTCGCGCTCGGCGGCACGGTGGGCGTCGGTACGGTGGCGTACACGCTGGCCATCGGACCGCTGGCCCAGCTCTTCCTGCGGGTCTTCGCCATCCCCGCGGCGGACAACGGCAGCACGGTGGTCGCCACCGGGTCACCGGAAGGCGCCATACTGCGGCCGTGACGCGCGAACTCCACCCTTATCTGGTCCGGCCCGGCGCGGGCCGGCCAGGACCCATCCCCTTCGCCCACCGGGGCGGCGCCGCCGACGGCCTGGAGAACACGGCCGTCGCGTTCCGCCGTGCGGCCGGCCTCGGCTACCGCTACTTCGAGACCGATGTGCACGCCACCTCGGACGGCCGGCTCGTCGCCTTCCACGACCCGACGCTGGACCGGGTGACCGACGCCCGGGGCGCCATCGCCGAGCTGCCGTGGCACGAGGTGCGCCGGGCCAGGGTGGCGGGCCGCGAACCGCTGCCGCTCTTCGCCGAGCTGCTGGAGGAGTTCCCCGAGGCCCGCTGGAACGTGGACATCAAGGCGGCGCCCGCCCTGGCCCCGCTGGTCGAGCTGATCCGCGCGACCGGGAGCTGGGACCGGGTGTGCGTCGGCTCGTTCTCCGAGGCCAGGGTGGCGCGCGCGGCCCGCCTCGCGGGTCCACGGCTCGCCACCTCGTACGGGGTACGGGGCGTGGCGGGCCTGCGGCTGCGCTCGTACGGGATGCCCGTCCCGGTCCGTTCCGGCGCGGTGTGCGCGCAGGTCCCCGAGGCGCAGTACGGCGTCCGGGTGGTGGACGAGCGCTTCGTACGGGCGGCGCACGCCCGCGGCCTTCAGGTCCATGTCTGGACGGTCAACGACCCCGTACGCATGGAAGCGCTTGTCGATCTCGGCGTGGATGGCATCATGACTGATCAACTGGAAACGCTGCGCTCGGTGTTGACCGCACGGGGAGCCTGGCAGTAGTGCCCGGGTGGGTACCGGCGGCCGGGTGCGGCGTCCGCACGGGGAGAGCGAGGCAGCGCGGGTGACCGCTGACACGGTGGAACGGGCCGACGGGGCGAGCTCCCTCAGGCGTGAGCAGCACGGCTGGTACTTCTACGACTTCGCGTGCTCGGTCTATTCGACGAGCGTGCTCACCGTCTTCCTCGGCCCTTACCTGACGTCGGTGGCGAAGAACGCCGCCGACGCCGAGGGCTTCGTCCATCCGCTGGGCGTTCCGGTACGCGCGGGTTCACTGTTCGCGTACACGGTCTCCGTCTCGATCGTGGTGGCGGTGCTGGTCATGCCGCTGGTGGGCGCGATGGCGGACCGTACCGGGCGGAAGAAGCCGCTGCTCGCGGCGGCGGCGTACCTCGGGGCGACGGCCACGACCTGCATGTTCTTCCTCGGCGGGGACCGCTATCTGCTGGGCGCGCTGCTGCTGGTCGTGGCGAACGCCGCACTGGCGGTCTCGATGGTGCTCTACAACGCGTATCTGCCGCAGATCGCGGAGCCGGACGAGCGCGACGCGGTCTCCTCGCGGGGCTGGGCATTCGGGTACACCTCGGGGGCGCTGGTCCTCGTCCTCAATCTGGTGCTCTACACCGGGCACGACACCTTCGGCGTCTCCGAGTCGACGGCGGTACGGATCTGTCTGGCCTCGGCTGGGCTCTGGTGGGGCGCCTTCACGCTCGTACCGCTGCGGCGGCTGCGCGACCGCCATGTGGAGCCGCGCGGTGAGGGGGCGGTGGGCACCGGCTGGCGGCAGCTCATGGCCACGTTGCGCGACATGCGCCGCCATCCGCTGACGCTCTCCTTCCTGCTCGCCTATCTGATCTACAACGACGGTATCCAGACGGTGATCTCCCAGGCGTCGATCTACGGCTCGGAGGAGCTGGGCCTGGACCAGACGACCCTGATCACCGCCGTGCTGCTGGTACAGATCCTGGCGGTGGCCGGCGCGCTGGGAATGGGCCGGATGGCCAGGGCCTACGGGGCCAAACGCGTCATCCTGGGTTCGCTGGCCGTCTGGACGCTGATCCTCGCGGCGGGCTACTTCCTGCCCGCGGGGGCGCCGGTCGCGTTCTATCTGATGGCCTCCGCGATCGGCCTGGTCCTGGGCGGCAGCCAGGCCCTCTCCCGCTCGCTCTTCTCCCATCTCGTACCGAGCGGCAAGGAGGCCGAGTACTTTTCCGCGTACGAGATGAGCGACCGGGGGCTGAGCTGGCTGGGTCCCTTGGTGTTCGGTCTCGCGTTCCAGCTCACGGGGAGCTACCGGGATGCGATCATCTCGCTGGTGGTCTTCTTCGCGATCGGTTCCGCGCTGCTTGCGCGGGTACCCGTCAAGGCGGCGATCGCCGCCGCGGGGAACCCCGTACCGGACCGGATTTAGGCGTTGAAGTGAAAGGGCGGTAGTGTACGCGTTTGGCCTGCCAGGCGGACCGTTACTGCGTACTCGACCAATGAATTCGCTGGGTGACATCTCCTGTTAGATGTGACAAACCGGGCGCCTGTGGGTACGCAACCCTTGATAAGCAGCGGCACGACGGACGAGGCACGACCCTTGACGGGAATCTTTACCGCCGACCGAACGTTGACCGGATGACGACGACAGCGACACCTGTCCTGTGGGCGACAAGCCCGGGAGGCACGATTCATGAGTGAGCGAGCTCTCCGCGGCACGCGACTCGTGGTGACCAGCTACGAGACGGACCGCGGCATCGATCTGGCCCCGCGCCAGGCGGTGGAGTACGCATGCCAGAACGGCCATCGATTTGAGATGCCGTTCTCGGTAGAGGCGGAAATTCCGCCGGAGTGGGAGTGCAAGGCGTGTGGCGCCCAGGCACTCCTGGTGGACGGGGATGGCCCCGAAGAGAAGAAGGGCAAGCCTGCGCGTACGCACTGGGACATGCTCATGGAGCGGCGCACACGCGAGGAGTTGGAGGAGGTGCTGGCCGAGAGGCTGGCGGTCCTGCGCTCCGGCGCCATGAACATCGCCGTGCACCCGCGGGACAGCCGGAAGTCCGCCTGACCGCATCAGCACACAACAGCACACGCCGCGGGCCGCGTCACACGAACTGTGTGACGC
>NZ_JBHZEJ010000081.1:34354-35989 GCF_042756365.1 Streptomyces sp. NPDC059092 | reverse complement strand
GTCGGGCCCGGGTGCGCCCGGCGCCCCGGCCGGTGGCTACCTGCCGACGCAGATGGCGCCGAGCATCGGCTCCTCCGTCCCGCGTCCGCCCGGCCCGCCGGGCCCGCCCGGTGTCCCCGGCACCCCGCCTCCCGGCATGCCCCCTCCCGGCACCCCGCCGGGCGGTGTGCACCAGGCGGCCACGATGTTCGCGGACCCGAGCCAGGGCGGCCAGAGCCTCCCCGGCGGCCCTCCCCCGGGCCCGCACGGCGCCCCGGCGGCCCCCGGCGCCCCCGGTACGCCGCCCGGTGGTGTCCACCACGCCGCGACCATGCTGGCGGGACCGGGCCGGACGGGCGGTGGTTCCGTACCGCCGCAGTCGGCCCCCCGGCCGCCCGGTCCGCCCGCCGCCCCCGGCATGCCGCCGGGCCCGCCGCCCGGCGTTCCCGGTGGCCCCGGCCCCGTACCCCCGCCGTACGGCTACCCGCCACCGCCGTCAGGGCTGCCGACCGTCGGCCCCGGCTACCAGGCCGTGCTGCGCTACCGCGCGCCCGACGGTTCCGAGGCGCAGATCATCCGGCGCTCCGCGCCCGGCACCCCGCACCCCGAGTGGCAGATCCTGCACGAGCTGCGCGGGATGAACGTGCCGCCGCAGCAGGTGCTCGAACTCCACACGGAGCTGGAGTCGTGCGAGCTGCCCGGCGGCTACTGCGCGCGGATGATCCGGGAGACCTGGCCGCAGGTGCGGATCACCAGCGTCGCTCCGTACGGTCAGGACCACGCCAGCAGGCAGCAGGGCATGCAGCATCTCCTCACCCATCAGGGCGAGTTGCACCAGGTCGCCGACGGTCCCGCGCGCCCCGCGCCGCTCCGGGCGCCGCTGCCGCAGGTGGCGCCCGCGCCGCCGGTGCCGCCCGAGGGGATCGCGCAGGAACTGGCGGCGGCGTTCGGCCCGCAGGGCATCTGCCGGTTCGACCAGCGCGCCGTGTCCCGGCAGGGCGTGCCCGAGCTGGTGGCGCGCACCCTGGTGTGGGCGGGGCTGCCGGCCGACTTCGGGCCGTTCTTCTGGGCGCAGCCCCCGCAGCCGGTGGTGCCGACGCTGGCCGAACTGGCCGCGCAGCGGCAGGTGCAGCCGGCCTCGGACGCGGGCTCGTACCTCGTGATGGGCAGCGACTTCGGGCGGGCGCTCTGCGTCCAGTACGGTACGGCGCACATCATGGCCGTACCGGTGGAGGCGGGCCCCGGCGGGCAGCCGGTGCCGCCGCAGTTCGTGAACACCGGACTGCCGGAGTTCACGCGCTCGATGGCGCTGCTGGGACGGATGTGGCGGCTGCGCTACGGACTGACCCCGGAGCAGGCGGGCCGCTGGACCGTCGACTTCCAGGCGCAGTTGGCGGCGCTGGACCCGGCGGCCCTGTCGTCGCCGGAGACGTGGTGGTCGGTGTTGCTGGAGCAGATGTGGGACGGATTGCTGTGACGATTCGTTAGTACACACGCGTCGGTACGGATGACCGAGGCGCCCACCCCACCGCGGTGGGCGCCTCGCTGTACCCCACCCTGGCGTGTGTCAAAGTGGCTTTGCCCAGAAGGGTTGTGTCTTATAAACAAAAGAAGCAGCCCACGACATAGGTCGTGTAGATAGAGGTGGTCGCCGGA
>NZ_JBHZEJ010000081.1:0-34344 GCF_042756365.1 Streptomyces sp. NPDC059092 | reverse complement strand
ACCCGATCCGACCCCAGTGGTCGTTGTGGTGTGTGGGTGTTTTGTTTTTTTTTTTATACCTCTGGCCCGCGGGCGCCCCCCCGCGGGGGGGGGGGGGCGCCTCGCTGTACCCGACCCTGGCTTGTGACTCTGTGGCTTGCCCGAGAAGGGGCTTCAAGATGGGTGGTGCACCGTTGTCGGATCATGGCTTCGTTCCCGTACGTGGTCGTGGTTACCGTCCCGAACAGGTCGACCGGGAGTACGCCGCGCTGACCCAGGACCGCGACGACGCCCTGGAGCGGGTCGCGCAACTCACCTCCCTGGCCGACCGGATGGTGGGCGAGGCGGAAGTGCTCGCGACCCGGGTGGCATCGCTGGAGCCGCCGACGTACGAGAACCTGGGCCGCCGCGCCCAGCAGATCCTGGCGCTCGCCCGGCAGGAGGACGAGACGCTGCGGGCCGAGGTGCGCGAGGAGTGCAGGGTGGCGCTCGCGGCGGCGGAGTCCGGGGCGCGGAACATACGCGAGACGGCGCGCGACCAGGCCGCCGGCGTACGGGAGGACGCGGAGGCGCACGCCGAGCGCGTGGTGGGGGCGGCGCGGGACGCGGCCGACGAGGCACTGAACGAGGCGCGGAACGAGGGCGCGGAGCACCGGGCGGAGGCGCTCGCCGAGCTTCAGGAGGTGCGCCGGCGTACGGAGCGGCTGCTGGAGGAGCTGGAGCAGAAGCACACGGACCGGCTCGCGGCGACGGAGCGCGAGATCGCGGCGCGGGAGGCGGCGCTGGAGGCCGGGACGGACGAACGCACCACACGGGCTCAGGCGAAGCTCACGGAGGCGCAGCGGGGGCTCTCGGCGGCGGGTGAGCAGGCGCGGCACCGTCAGGAGGACGCGCAGGACCAGGCGGACGAGCTGAAGGCACAGGCCCGGGCGCGGGCGGACTCGGTGGCGCGGGACACGGAGCGGCTGGTACGGGCCCATGAGGAGGCGCGCGAGGAGATGCGGGCGCACATGGCGCACGTACGGAACAGCCTGGCGGCGCTGACGGGGAGGGCTCCGACGGAGGAGTGACGGGTACGCACACAGGGCGTCGGATCGGCGGCGCCGCTCGGAGGAGCCGCCCGCCGGGCTGACGGGCGCCAGACTGACGGGCGCCGGGCGCCGGGCTGGCGGGCTGACGGCGCCTTCGCCTGAGCACCGGGGGCCGCTCGCTCTTCCGGGGCCTACGGGCCCTGCCGGTCCGCCGGTTGGTCCGCCGGTTGGTCAGCCTGTTGGCCAGCCGGTTGGTCCGCGGGCGGGTCCGGGAGCACCGGGAAGCGGCGCGGCGCCAGGAAGAGCAGGGCGAGGAGGGCGAGCGCGCCCGCCCCCGCCGCGCCCACGTAGACATGGTCGACGGCCGTGTCCATCGCCCGGCGCAGGTAGTCCGCCGCCTCGGCGCTCAGGGACGCCGGATCCTCCAGGGCCCGCGCGACACCGTCCACGTCCTCGGGCAGACCGGTGGTGGGCGCGCTCGCCAGCCGTTCGGAGAGTACGGAGTTGGCGACCGCGCCGAAGACGGCCGCGCCCACGCTCTGGCCGATCAGCCGGCAGAAGAGGATGGACGCGGTGGCCGTGCCCCGCTCCGACCAGCCGACGGTCGACTGCACCCCGATGATCAGCGGAAGCTGGAACAGCCCCAGCGCCGCGCCCAGCAGCAGCATGATCAGCGTCGGCTGCCAGGCGTGCCCGGGATAGGGGAGCAGGGGAAAGGCGAGCAGGACCAGCGTCGCGAGCGAGATGCCGATGACGGCGGTCTGCCGGAAGCCGATGCGGTTGTAGACCCGGTTGGAGAGGGCCGCGCTGACCGGCCAGCTCAGAGTCATGGCGGAGAGCACGAACCCGGCGGCGATCGGGCCGAGCCCGAGGACGGACTGCGCGTAGGTCGGGAGGAAGACGGTCGGGGCGACCATCAGCAGCCCCAGGGCGCCGAGCGCGAGGTTGACGGCCGCGATGGTGCGGCGGCGCCAGACCCACCCGGGGATGATCGGTTCCGCGGCCCGTCGTTCGATGACGACGGTGAACGCGGCGAGGACCACGCTGGAGCCGAGGAATGCCAGCGACGGTACGGAGAGCCAGGGCCAGGCGACCCCGCCCTGGACGAGCGCGGTGAGCAGGAGCGCTCCGGTCCCGAAGACGCCCACGGCGCCCGCCCAGTCGATACGGGGCCGGGGGCGGGGCCGGATCCGGGGCGCCCGGCCCGTACGCGCACCGCTTCCCGCACCGGCACCCGTACCGGCACCGGCACTCGCATCGGCTCCCGTACCCGTGTTCGTACCGCTCCGGGCGTGGTGCGGCTCGTGGAGGTACTTGACGACCAGCCAGAGCGCCACGGCCCCGACCGGCAGGTTGATCAGGAAGATCCAGCGCCAGTCCGCGTACCCGGCGATGAGCCCGCCCACCGCCGGGCCCGCCACGGACGACGAGGCCCAGACCGTCGACAGCTTGGCCTGGATCTTCGGGCGCTCCTTGAGGGGGTAGAGGTCGGCGGCGATGGTCTGCACCGTGCCCTGGAGCGCCCCGCCGCCCAGGCCCTGGACGACGCGGAAGGCGATCAGGGAGGCCATGTTCCAGGCGGTGGCGCAGAGCAGCGAGCCGATGAGGAAGAGGATGATGCCGGCGACCAGTACGGGCTTGCGGCCGAGGGTGTCGGAGAGTTTTCCGTACACGGGGAGGGTGACCGTGACGGCGAGCAGATAGCCGGAGAACAGCCAGGAGAAGACGGCGAATCCGCCGAGGTCGCCGACGATCTGCGGGACGGCCGTGGAGACGACGGTGCCGTCGAGCGCGGCGAGCGCCATCCCCAGCATGAGTGCGGCGACGACGGGGCCGCGCCCGCGAGGGGTGCGCGGCCCGTCGGGTATCGCGTCCGTGGGGCCCGTGTCCTTGGTGTGTTCCGTGTCCTCGGTACTGCCTCCGGAGCCGCTCACAAGTTCCCTTCCCCGTACACGTATCTGGTCGGGGACACCTTCTCACCCGCACCTCACAGGGCGGGAGGGGACGAATGGGGGCGCCAGGGTCTCACCGGCGGGTCCATCGGCGGGCGGAGTCCCCTAGGGGTACCTCCTTACGTCTCGCCAGGGGCTGTTCGTACCGGTGGAGGACGTGCGGGCCGTGTCCCGCTCCTTAGGTTGTTCTTACGGACACGGGGGGCGGAAAACCCGTATCACATGAAAAGCGGAAGAGGAGACATACCGTGATAACGGCTGTGACCATCCCCAGGCACGGGGGTACTGGCGGGCGGACGGCCGTCGCGGCGCGAGCGCGGCAGGTCGTCAAGGCGTACGGCTCGGGGGACACCCGGGTCGTCGCGCTGGACCATGTCGACGTGGACATCGCCCAGGGGGAGTTCACCGCGATCATGGGCCCGTCCGGCTCCGGCAAGTCGACGCTGATGCACTGCCTCGCCGGACTGGACACGGTCTCCTCCGGCGAGATCCACCTCGCCGAGACCGAGATAACCAGGCTCAAGGACAAGCAGCTCACGCGGTTGCGCCGGGACCGTGTCGGCTTCATCTTCCAGGCGTTCAACCTGCTGCCGACGCTCAACGCCCTGGAGAACATCACGCTCCCCATGGACATCGCGGGCCGCAAGGCGGACATCGCGTGGCTCCAGCAGGTCGTGGACACGGTGGGGCTCGCCGACCGCCTCACGCACCGTCCGACGCAGCTCTCCGGCGGCCAGCAGCAGCGCGTCGCCGTGGCCCGCGCGCTCGCCGCGCGGCCCGAGATCATCTTCGGTGACGAACCGACGGGGAACCTGGACTCCCGGGCCGGCGCCGAAGTCCTCGGCTTCCTGCGCCGCTCGGTCGACGACCTGGGCCGGACCATCGTGATGGTCACGCACGACCCGGTGGCCGCCTCGTACGCGGACCGGGTGCTGTATCTCGCGGACGGCCGGATCGTCGACGAGATGGAGCGCCCGACCGCCGACGCCGTGCTCGACCGGATGAAGGCCTTCGACGCACGGGGGCGTACGTCGTGACCGTCCTCAAGACCTCGATGCGCAACGTCCTCGCGCACAAGGGACGCATGGCGCTCTCCGCCGTGGCGGTCCTGCTGTCGGTGGCGTTCGTCTGCGGCACGCTCGTCTTCACCGACACGATGAACACGACCTTCGACAAGCTCTTCGCCGCGAGCTCCGCGGATGTCACGGTCAGCCCGAAGAAGGCCGGGGACGACGCGGAATCCGGCAGTTCGCAGACGGGCCGGCCCGAGTCGCTGCCCGCCGCCACGATCGAGACCGTACGGGAGACACAGGGCGTACTCTCCGCCGAGGGCGCCGTCAGCAGCATGAGCGTGACCGTCGTCGACGACGCGAACAAGGACGTGGGCGGCGGCAACGGCGCCCCGACGATCGCCGGCAACTGGACGCACAACGACCTGCGGTCGATGCGGATCACCTCCGGTCACGCGCCGCGCGGCCCGACCGAGGTGATGATCGACGCCGACGCCGCCGACAAGCACCGTCTCGCGATCGGCGACGAACTGCGCACCATCGCCGTCACGGGCGACATCAAGGCGAAGATCTCGGGGATCGCGACCTTCACCGTCACCAACCCCGGCGCGACCGTCGTCTTCTTCGACACCGCCACCGCCCAGCGGGTCCTGCTGGGATCCGCCGGACGCTTCACCCACCTCAATGTCACCGCGGACCAGGGCGTCGGCGACACGCGCCTCAAGCAGGACGTCGCGGCTGCGCTCGGGGCCGGCCCGTACAAGCTCCAGACGCGGCAGGAGGCCGCGGAGGCGAACCGTTCGGACGTCGGCTCCTTCCTCGACGTCATGAAGTACGCGATGCTCGGCTTCGCCGGGATCGCCTTCCTCGTCGGCATCTTCCTCATCGTCAACACCTTCTCGATGCTCGTCGCGCAGCGGACCCGGGAGATCGGCCTGATGCGGGCCCTCGGCTCCAGCCGCAAGCAGGTCAACCGCTCGGTGCTGCTGGAGGCGGTGCTGCTCGGGATCATCGGCTCGGTGGCGGGCGTCGTGGCCGGGGTGGGGCTGGCCGTCGGGCTGATGAAGCTCATGTCCTCCATCGGCATGGACCTGTCCACCGGCGATCTGACGGTGAGGTGGACGACCCCGGTGCTCGGCCTGGTCCTCGGTGTCGTCGTCACGGTCGTCGCCGCGTACGTACCGGCACGGCGGGCCGGGAAGATCTCCCCGATGGCCGCGCTGCGCGACGCGGGAACCCCGGACGACGGGCGTTCCGGGTGGGTACGGGCGGCCATCGGCCTGGTCCTGACGGGCACCGGCGGAGCCGCGCTGCTCCTGGCGGCGAACTCCGGCAAGGCGAGCGAGGGCTCGCTCCTGCTCGGCGCGGGCGTGGTCCTCTCGCTGCTCGGCTTCGTCGTGATCGGCCCGCTCCTCGCGGGCGGCCTGGTCCGGGTGCTCGGCGCGGTGGTCCTGCGGGTGTTCGGCCCGGTCGGCCGGATGGCGGAGCGCAACGCGCTGCGCAACCCGAGGCGTACGGGGGCGACGGGCGCGGCCCTGATGATCGGGCTCGCCCTGGTGGCCTGCCTGGCGGTGGTCGGCTCCTCGATGGTCGCCTCCGCCACGGACGAGCTGGACCGGTCGGTCGGCGCGGACTTCATCGTCCAGAGCGCCAACGGCCAGCCGATCGTGCCGCAGGCCCAGGCGGCCCTGGAGAAGGCGCCGGACATCGCGCACTTCACGGAGTACAAATGGGTCGAGGTCCGGATGACCGCCCCGGACGGGAGGACGGACAGCGTCGGCCTGTCGGCGGCCGACCCGACGTACGCGACGGACCTGCGCCGCGAGACGGTGAGCGGTGAACTGGCGGCGGCGTACGGCAAGGACGCGATGTCGGTCGGCGACGACTACGCCGAGCGGCACGGCGTCACGGTCGGCGACGAGATGACGGTGGCCTTCGACGGCGGGCGGACCGCGAAGCTGAAGGTCGCGGCGATCACCTCCGACGAAGTGAACGTCGACAAGGGCGCGATGTACGTCGACATCACGACCGCCGAGCGGTACCTGCCGGCCGGCAAGGTCCCCCAGAACATGATCATGTTCGCGGCGGCGGAGGACGGCAAGGAGAAGCAGGCCTACACGGCGCTCAAGGACGCGCTGGCCGCCTACCCGCAGTACAAGGTGCAGAACCAGACGGACTACAAGCAGGACCTGAAGGACCAGATCGGCCAGCTCCTCAACATCGTCTACGGCCTGCTGGCCCTCGCGATCATCGTCGCCGTACTGGGCGTCGTGAACACCCTGGCCCTCTCGGTGGTCGAACGCACCCGCGAGATCGGCCTGCTCCGGGCCATCGGCCTCTCCCGCCGCCAGCTCCGCCGCATGATCCGCCTGGAGTCGGTCGTCATCGCCCTCTTCGGCGCACTGCTGGGCCTCGGCCTGGGCCTGGGCTGGGGCACGGCCGCCCAGAAACTGCTGGCCCTGGAGGGCCTGGGCATCCTGGAGATCCCCTGGCCGACCATCGCCACGGTCTTCGGGGCCTCGGCCTTCGTGGGCCTGTTCGCGGCACTGATCCCCGCGTTCCGGGCGGGCCGCATGAACGTCCTGACCGCGATCGCTACGGAGTAGGACGACGGAGTGGAACGTACGGGGCGCATACGCGCATGCGTACGCGCCGCGGACCGGTACGGTAGTCACCCCGGCCCAGGTGGACGCCCTCCAACGCCCATCGGGGCCGGGGCGCTTCTGCCGGGGCCCCGGGCGCGCGCTACCGGACGACGTCGCCCGGCGTGTCCAGCCACACCCGTTCCCCGTCGCGCGTGACGCTCAGGCCGGCGCGGTCGCGTGCCGGGCGGCCGTGCTCCTCCC
Organism: Streptomyces sp. NPDC059092; assembly: GCF_042756365.1. Lineage (NCBI taxonomy): Bacteria > Bacillati > Actinomycetota > Actinomycetes > Kitasatosporales > Streptomycetaceae > Streptomyces > Streptomyces sp. NPDC059092. Next base: position 27,526 of record NZ_JBHZEJ010000081.1, on the reverse strand, counting down.
AGCGCCGGTAGGAGCGTTCCGCCTCGTCCCACAGGGCGCGTGGCCCGTACTGCGTGACCGCGTACGTGCTCGCCCCGGGTGCATGGCCGACCGCCGCCCAGGACCTTCGGTCGTCCGCCAGGATCCAGAAGGTCGCCTCACCGCTGCCGTCGTCCGCGTCGGCCCGCAGGTACCAGGCGTCGGGCAGGTCGAGACCGATGAAGAACAGGGCGTCGGGGTCGCCGTCGAAGGTGAGGGGCGACAGGTCCGTACGGGACTCGACGGCCTCCTCCCGGTGGTGCAGGAAGTCGGCGAGGTGGCCCCGGTGCGGGCGGTTGCGGCGGGTGCGCATGAAGGCGGGGTATCCGGTGAAGCGGCCGTGCGCCTCGCCGTCGCCCACGTCCAGCACGGCGAAGCTGTACGGGAAGAGACTCCCGCCCCAGGGGGTGACGATCCGGCCCGAGGGTGCCTGCTCGACCCAGGCGTACGGGACCTCGCGCACGGTGTACGTCGCGACGATGCGATCGTACGGTGCCTCGTCCGGCCAGCCGTACTCGCCGAGCCCGCAGACCACTTGGGGATGGAAACCGGCCGCTTCGAGGTTCTTCGCGGCTTGCCGGGCCAGTACCGGGTCGATGTCGACGCTGGTGACCTGGTCCGAGCCCAGGCGGTGGGCGAGCCAGGCCGCGTGGTAGCCGGTGGCCGCGCCGAGTTCCAGGACGCGCTGCCCCTCCCGTACCTCCAGGAGGTCCACCATCTCCAGCATGATGCTCGGCAGGGAACTGGACGAGGTCGGCAACCGGTAGGCGCCTTCAGGGGTTTCCCGGCCGTCGTTGATCTGGGTGATGATGTGCAGGTCGTCGTAGACGGCGGCGAGCCAGCGTTCCGGGCTCTCGCACCGGCGGATCGTGACACCTCCGGCCTCGATCGTGTCCGGCAGGAACAACTCGCGCCGGACTGCGCCCACCGTGTCCGCCCATCCGTCGGGGACCGCCCCCTGGGCGGTAAGGATCTCCAGCAGGCGCGCCGGGGAGCTCATGTCAGGTCACGTGTCCTTCTTCTTAGGGGGATTGGTGACCGGCTTGGTCCACCTGCCGTCGCCTTCGCGGGGCGACTGCTTCTTGTCGCCTTCTGTACCGCCCTTGCCGTCGCCGTGCGTACCCATATGTCGGCTCCTTTCGCGAAGCCTCCCGAACTGTCGTAACGCAAAGCAGTCTGGCGTATGCGCAACGTCACGAACAGGGGCGCTGTTGAGCGCCCCCGCCCACGCCCCCGCCCACGCCCCCGCGCTCCGGCACCGGTGGGAAGCGGCCACGGTCCCGCCCCCTCCGCCGCCCCGGCCGCGTCTGTCGTACCGGCGTCGTACGCTGAGAGGACCCCCGGCCCGTGTGACGTGTCGGGCCCTTCGTGTTGCCCCTCAGACCCCACCACCCCACTCAGGACCCACCCCACCCAGGATCCGGACGGAAACCCCCTTCATGAGCCTGCACGGTCTGCTCGACGCCGTCATCAAGGACCCGGCGCTCGCCGAAGCGGTGAAGGCCGCCACCGACGGTCACCGCACGCATGTCGATCTGGTCGGGCCGCCCGCCGCGCGGCCCTTCGCCGTGGCGGCGCTGGCGCGTGAGGCCGGGCGGCCGGTGCTGGCCGTGACCGCCACCGGGCGGGAGGCCGAGGATCTGGCCGCCGCCCTGCGGTCGCTGCTCGATCCGGACACCGTCGTGGAGTACCCGTCCTGGGAGACGCTGCCGCACGAGCGGCTCTCGCCCCGCTCCGACACCGTGGGCCGGCGGCTCGCCGTGCTGCGCCGGCTCGCGCACCCCGTGCCGGACGATCCGTCGGCCGGGCCGGTCAGCGTCGTGGTCTCGCCGGTGCGCTCCGTGCTCCAGCCGCAGGTCAAGGGGCTCGGCGAGCTGGTGCCCGTCGCCCTGCGCAGTGGGCAGAGCGCCGATCTGGGCGAGGTGACCGAGGCGCTGGCCGCCGCCGCGTACGCGCGGGTCGAGCTGGTCGAGAAGCGCGGCGAGTTCGCGGTGCGCGGCGGCATCCTGGATGTCTTCCCGCCCACCGAGGAGCACCCCCTCCGGGTGGAGTTCTGGGGCGACGACGTCGAGGAGATCCGTTACTTCAAGGTCGCCGACCAGCGCTCCCTGGAGGTCGCCGAGCACGGACTGTGGGCGCCGCCCTGCCGTGAGCTGCTGCTCACTCCGGAGGTACGGGAACGGGCCGCGGCGCTCGCCGAGGACCACCCCGAGCTGGGCGAACTGCTGGGCAAGATCGCCGAGGGGATCGCCGTCGAGGGCATGGAAGCCCTCGCCCCGGTCCTGGTGGACGACATGGAGCTGCTGCTCGACGTCCTCCCCAAGGGCTCCATGACGCTGGTCTGCGACCCCGAGCGGGTACGGACCAGGGCCGCCGACCTCGTCGCGACCAGCCAGGAGTTCCTGGCGGCGTCCTGGGCGGCCGGCGCGGGCGGGGGAGAGGCGCCCATCGACGTCGGCGCCGCCTCCCTGTGGTCCGTCGCGGACGTCCGGGACCACGCTCGCGAGCTGGGCATGATGTGGTGGTCCGTCTCCCCCTTCGCGGTCGACGAGGAGCTGGGTGACGAGGCCATCACGCTCGGCATGCACGCCCCCGAGTCGTACCGCGGCGACACCGCCCGCGCCCTCGCCGACACCAAGGGGTGGCTCGCGAACGGCTGGCGGACCGTCTTCGTCACCGAGGGGCACGGCACGGCGTCCCGTACGGTCGAGGTCCTGGGCGGCGAGGGCATCGCCGCGCGGCTCGACACCCCGGGCGCGCGCACGGCGGGCGGGCTCGCCGAGATCGTCCCGTCCGTCGTCCACGTGGCGTGCGGCTCGATGGATTACGGGTTCGTCGACCCCGCGCTGAAGCTCGCCGTCCTCACCGAGACGGATCTCTCGGGGCAGAAGGCGGCGGGCAAGGACGGCGCCCGGATGCCCGCGAAGCGCCGTAAGACCATCGACCCGCTGACGCTGGAGCCGGGCGACTACATCGTCCACGAGCAGCACGGCGTGGGCCGGTACGTGGAGATGGTGCAGCGTACGGTGCAGGGCGCGACCCGCGAATACCTGCTGGTGGAGTACGCGCCGGCCAAGCGTGGCCAGCCCGGCGACCGGCTGTACATCCCGACCGACCAGTTGGAGCAGGTCACCAAGTACGTGGGCGGCGAGGCCCCGACCCTGCACCGTCTGGGCGGCGCGGACTGGACGAAGACCAAGGCGCGCGCCAAGAAGGCCGTCAAGGAGATCGCCGCCGACCTGATCAAGCTCTACTCGGCGCGGATGGCCGCTCCCGGGCACGCCTTCGGCCCTGACACCCCCTGGCAGCGCGAGCTGGAGGACGCCTTCCCGTACGTGGAGACGCCCGACCAGCTCTCCACCATCGCCGAGGTCAAGGAGGACATGGAGAAGACGGTCCCGATGGACCGGCTGATCTGCGGCGACGTCGGCTACGGCAAGACGGAGATCGCCGTAAGGGCGGCCTTCAAGGCGGTCCAGGACGGCAAGCAGGTCGCGGTCCTCGTTCCCACGACGCTGCTGGTGCAGCAGCACTTCGGGACGTTCTCCGAGCGGTACGCGCAGTTCCCCGTCTCGGTGAAGGCGCTCTCGCGCTTCCAGTCGGACGCGGAGGCGAAGGCGACGCTCCAGGGGCTGCGGGAGGGCGCCGTCGACATCGTCATCGGCACGCACCGGCTCTTCTCCTCCGAGACCAAGTTCAAGGACCTGGGCCTGGTCATCGTGGACGAGGAGCAGCGCTTCGGCGTGGAGCACAAGGAGCAGCTCAAGAAGCTCCGCGCCAATGTCGACGTGCTCACCATGTCCGCGACGCCCATTCCACGCACGCTGGAGATGGCCGTCACCGGCATCCGCGAGATGTCGACGATCACCACGCCGCCGGAGGAGCGCCATCCGGTGCTCACGTTCGTCGGACCGTACGAACAGAAGCAGATCGGCGCGGCGGTGCGGCGCGAGCTGCTCCGCGAGGGCCAGGTCTTCTACATCCACAACCGGGTCGAGTCGATCGACCGCGCGGCGGCGAAGCTGCGCGAGATCGTCCCCGAGGCACGGATCGCGACGGCGCACGGACAGATGGGCGAGGCCGCGCTGGAGAAGGTCGTGGTCGACTTCTGGGAGAAGAAGTTCGACGTGCTGGTCTCCACGACGATCGTCGAGTCCGGTATCGACATCTCGAACGCCAACACCCTGATCGTCGAGCGCGGCGACAACTTCGGCCTCTCGCAGCTCCACCAGCTCCGCGGCCGGGTCGGGCGCGGGCGCGAACGCGGCTATTCGTACTTCCTCTACCCGCCGGAGAAGCCGCTCACGGAGACCGCGCACGAGCGGCTGGCGACCATCGCCCAGCACACGGAGATGGGCGCGGGCATGTACGTGGCGATGAAGGACCTGGAGATCCGCGGCGCGGGCAACCTGCTGGGCGGTGAGCAGTCGGGCCACATCGCGGGCGTCGGCTTCGACCTGTACGTACGGATGGTGGGCGAGGCGGTCGCGGACTACCGGGCGGCGCTGGACGGCGGGGAGCAGGAGGAGGCCCCGCTGGAGGTCAAGATCGAACTTCCGGTGGACGCGCACGTTCCGCACGAGTACGCCCCGGGCGAACGGCTGCGCCTCCAGGCGTACCGCGCGATCGCCTCCGCGAACACGGAGGCCGACATCGCCGCCGTGCGGGAGGAGCTGACCGACCGCTACGGCAAGCTGCCGGAGCCGGTGGAGAACCTGCTGCTGGTGGCGGGGCTGCGGATGCTGGCGCGGGCGTGCGGGGTGGGGGAGATCGTGCTCCAGGGCTCCAACATCCGGTTCGCGCCGGTGGAGTTGCGGGAGTCGCAGGAGCTGCGCCTGAAGCGGCTGCACCCCCGTACGGTCATCAAGCCGGCCGCCCACCAGATCCTGGTGCCGCGCCCGACCGCGGGCAAGATCGGCGGGAAGCCGGTGGTGGGGCGGGAACTGCTGGCGTGGACGGGGGAGTTCCTGACGACGATCCTCGGCTGAGGCGGCGAGCCGAGGCGGCGAGCTGAGGCGGCGAGCTGAGGCGGCGCCGCTGGTCAGGGGTGCGGCGCCGGGGTTGTCCACAGGCCCCGGCGGCGCGTGGCGCGTGGTGGGAGACTCCGTCCATGACGACTTCGGAGAAGATCACCGCGTCCGACGCGGGTACGTGGCGGCTCGGCGACCTGACGGTCAACCGCATGGGATTCGGCACGATGCGGCTGCCCCAGCACGGCGCGGCGTTCGGCGCCGACGCCACCCCGGGCGACCGCGACCGGGCGATCGGGGTGCTGCGCCGGGCGGTGGAGCTGGGGGTGAACCACCTCGACACGGCCGCGTTCTACTTCTCCCGGCTGCGCTCCGCGAACGAGCTGATCAACCGGGCACTGGCGCCGTACCCCGACGACCTGGTGATCACGACGAAGGTGGGTCCCGGCCGCGACCACACCGGCGAGTGGGTGTGGGCGGACACGCCGAGGGAGCTGCGCGGCCAGGTCGAGGAGAACATACGCCAGCTCGGCCGGGACCACCTCGACGTGGTCAACCTGCGCACCGGCGGGGACCGTCCGATCGCGGAACTCTTCGGGGCGCTGGCCGAGTTGCGGGACGCCGGGCTCATCCGCCACCTCGGGGTCTCCAACGTCACCGCGGAGCAGCTCGCCGAGGCGCGGGCGATCGCGCCGGTGGTCTGCGTCCAGAACCCGTACGGTCTCGGCACGCCGGACGGCGACGCGCTGCTGCGGCTCTGCGGCGAGGCGGGCATCGCCTTCGTGCCGTTCTACGCGATCGCGGGCCGGCGGCGCGAGGCAGGCGCGGGCGCGGCCACGGAGGAGAACCCCGAACTCCTCGCCGTGGCCCGGTCCCACGGAGCCTCACCCGCCCAGATCCGCCTCGCCTGGACCCTCTCCCGGGGCCCCCACGTCCTGGCCATCCCGGGCACCGGCAACCCGGACCACCTGACGGCGAATGTGGCGGCGGGCGCACTGAAGCTCACGGACGAGGACCTGGCCCGGCTGGAGGCGGTGCACCGGGCGGGCATGGTGGCGGGGCCGGCCTGAACCACGCGGCTCCTGTCCGCCGACGGATCGGAGGGGGTACCGGCCGGGTCTCGGTCCAATCTGTACGCGGCCAGGTCCGGCTCGGCCCAGGACGCGTAACCGAGAACACTCCGCCCCGCTCGCCGGTGAGCGGACAGGCGTCGACCTCCTTGTACGCGCGTGCCCGGGTGTCCGGTGCCTCGGGCTCCTGGTCGTCCGGGCAGGCGGATGCCCCGGGCGCGGAGGGTTTCCTTTCGAACACGTAAACGAAGGAGGGGTGGCGCGATACCTCTGCCCCGGCGCGGCCGGCGCGGACCGTGCCCCTCCTCCCGACGCCCCCGTCCGCCGTGAGCGGACCTGACGCTCCGTCATATACGCACGTGGGGAGGGGTACTGAACCCCCGGAGACGTTATGGTCTCCAGGTGAGCAGAGTTGACGAACGCAGAGCACGAACGTTTCTCCGTGGTGGGGCCCTCGCCCTCTCCGTCCTGGCGCTGGCGGGGTGCGCGGAGGAGCTGGAGTCGGGCGCCAAGCCGTCCGCCTCGGCGTCCGCGTCGAGTACGGCCGGTACGGGCGGCGGCGGCAGCGCCGAGGCCGGTGCGTTCGGGGTCAGCCCGCTGGGCAACGACGACGGTACGAAGCCGGGGCTGGCGCCGATCACCTCTGCCGCCGACAAGAAGGCCGGGCTGGAGGTCATCGAGGAGGTGACCACCAAGAGCCGTGGTTCCAGCTCCGGTTACGACCGGAAGAAGTTCGGCTACGCCTGGATGGACACGGCGGACGGCGTCCCGCTGGCCGGGAACGGCTGCGACACCAGGAACGATCTGCTCGCCAGGGACGGCAAGGACCTGAAGTATCGTTCCGGCTCCGACTGCGTCGTCGTCTCGATGAACCTGAACGACCCGTACACGGGCGAGGAGATCGAGTGGCGCAAGGAGGCGGCGGCCAAGGTCCAGATAGACCACGTCATACCGCTCTCGTACGGCTGGAAGATGGGCGCGTCCAAGTGGGACGCGGCCAAGCGGAAGCAGCTCGCCAACGATCCGCTCAACCTCGTCCCCGTGGACGGTCCCACCAACGGCTCCAAGAGCGACTCGGGCCCGGCGGACTGGCTGCCGCCGAGCGAGCAGATCCACTGCTCCTACGCCATACGGTTCGCGCAGGTCGCGCTCAAGTACGAACTGTCCGTGACCACGGCGGACAAGGAGACGATGCGGGAGCAGTGCGGCGGCTGACGTCCGTACGCGCGGCGGAGAGCGGGGGGCCGGGGCCCGGTCAGGCGCGGGCCCGGAGGAAGGCGGACGTGGAGACCTGCCCCAGCATCTCCAGCCGTGAGCCGCCGCCGGCGAGGTGCTTCTCGGTGGCCTGCTGAACGCCCTGCCAGTGGGCGTCGCCGTAGTCGTCCAGCACGACGATCCCGCCGGGCGCCACGATCTCCTCGGCCCACTCCAGGTCGGCGAGGACCCCTTCCATGGAGTGGTCGCCGTCCACGACGATCACTCCGTACGCACGGTCGGAGACCGCCGCCCGCACCTCGGGGTCGCCCGAGAAGCCCTGCTGGACCCGGGCCTCGGCGCCCGGCTTCCCGCCCAGCGCGAGGTTGGCGCGTACGACGTCCATCCGTACCGGGGTGCCCGTCGGGTCGGCCGCCTGCTTCGTGCCCGGCTGGAGCTGGCTGCCCGCCAGCGGGTCCACGATCGTCAGCCGGGGCTCCGTACCGGCCCGGTGCAGCATCCGCGCGAGCGACGCCGAGAACAGGCCGTACAGCGTGCCGATCTCCAGGACGTCCTGGTTCGGCGGGGCGAGCAGCGGAACGGTGGCGAGCTTGCCGCACACGTTCGACGTGGACCCGGCGAGCCGGCCCAGCGCCAGCGTCTCCAGGGCGATCACCTGGCGGAAGGCGACGGTGACGTTACGGCGCGCGTGCGTGGCGTCCTCGCCGGTCACCTGCGAGATCTGGCGTACGAGCGTGTCGATCTGGCCGGGGGTCGGCACCCGGGACCCGTTGCGGCCCGTCTTGTCGAAGAGCAGGCCGAACGCGTAACTCTGACTCCGCAGCTCCGTGATCTCGCGGCGAAGGGTGTCGAGGTCGGAGCGGAGCGGTCCGGTGGATCGCCGGATGCGCCGGTCTACCAGGGCGGCGGCCGGACGGAGGATCCGCTTCGTCAGCCGGTTGCTCAGAAGAGAGGACATGGCGCGGAAACTACGCCTCGTCAGCTCGCGGCGGACCACACCGCCATGCTCACTGGGTGAAGGGTTGATGGCGCGCGGGCGACGCGGATGTGGCGTGATGGCGGTCCGTACTGGTGAGCGCCGTGTCGCGGGCAACGGGGGCGGTCCGCCCCGTTGTGTCACACTCCTGGAGGTGCGGCGCCCCGCCGCAGTCTGCCGTGACCAGGGGGGAGGAGCCCGTACGCGGATGACGGTCCGTAGTCAGATGATGCGATTCGTGCTCGTGGGAGCGGCGAACACGGGCACGTACTACGCCTTCTACCTGCTCCTGCTGACCAGGCTGCCGTACGTCGCCTCGCACCTGGTCGCGTCCGGGCTGAGCATGATCGGCTCGTTCTTCCTGAACAGCTGGTTCACCTACCGGACCCGCCCGACCTGGCGGAAGTTCCTGCTCTTCCCGCTCAGCAACGCGGCGAACCTCCTCATCACGACGGTCGGCGTCTATCTCCTCGTCGACGTGCTCCACCTCGGCAGCCGGTTCGCCCCGCTGCTCGCGGCGGGCGGCGCGGTCCCGATCACCTTCCTGGTCTCGCGGGCGATCATGCTCCCCCGCGAACCGGCGTCCGCCGCAACCGCCGGGGACACGGGTCCCCCGGACCACGAGCCCGCCGCCACGACACCGACGGCGGAGCCGTCCTCGAACGGGCGCTGACGGCACGAAGCGGCGAGCCGTACGGTCAGCGTTCCGAGGCGTACGGGATGAAACCGGCCCAGGCGGTGGCGGTGAAGCCGAGGTGGGGGCGGTGGGTGTTCTTGGAGTCGCGGACCAGGACCACCGCGTGGGGCGCCGACGCGACCTCCACGCAGTCGTTGTCGTTACTGCCGCTGTAGCTGCTCTTGATCCAGTGCGCTGCTTCGGGGGGCATGGGGGTCAGCGCTCCGAGGCGTACGGGATGAAACCGGCCCAGGCGGTGGCGGTGAAGCCGAGTGCGGGGTGGCGTATGTCCTTGGAGTCGCGGACGAAGACCGCGCCCGCAGCGGTGGCGACCTCGACGCAGGCCGCACCCTCGTTGCTGCTGTGGCTGCTCTTGGACCACGCCATCGCCGGACCGTCTTCAGCGGCAGGGTCGCGTGTCATGTCTCTCCCAGAAGGTTCTCGATGAAGGTCAGCGACTCACGTGGGGTGAGGGCCTGGGCCCGGATGATTCCATACTGAATCTCCAGGGACTGGACCTCGACCGGGTCCGAGATCAGCCGCCGGTACCGCTGGGCCTCCAGATAGCCGAGCGTTGCCCCACTGCCGAGCTTCAGCAACTGGATCTCACCGCCCATGCCCGCGTGGTCCTCAAGTTCCGTCGGCATCACCTGGATTTCCACGTTCCTCAACTGGCCCATCAGGAGCAGGTGTTCAAGCTGCCGTCGGTGCACCATCTTCCCACCGAGTGGCCTTCTGAGAGTCACCTCTTCCTGCACAAAACTGAAGACCGGCACGGGCACGGCGGGGGTCAGGATCTTCTGGCGTGCCAGACGGGCGGCTACAAGGCGTTCGATCACCTCGTCCTTGAACAGGGGGCGCCTCATCCGGAAGAGGGCTCGGGCGTACTCCTCGGTCTGGAGCAGCCCGAACAGGTTGTGGTTGGAGTAGGCGCCCAACTCGACCGTCTCGCCTTCCAACTTCGCGAGGTCCCGGACCCTCTTGGGGTACCGAGCCTCCACCACGTCCTGCTTCATCGCGGCGATTTTGCCGCCGGCGTCGAGCACTTCGTCGGCCCGTTCCAGGAACTCCGGCTTGGGGATGCGTTTTCCGGCCTCGACCTTGTACACCTGGTTCTCGCAGTAACCGATCGCTGCCCCGAACTCGGCCTGCCGTAGACCCGCCCCCTGCCGCCAGAGTTTGATCTGCCGGCCCACCGCCGCGATGACGGCGCCCGAGTCGTCCGCCGCGTCTTCCGGCTCCCAGCCGCTGTCATCCGTACTCGTTGCCCGATCGGCACCACTCAGGTCCATGCTCATCGCGCACCTCCGAGACGCTCGTCCGCCGCAGCGTCCCTTCCACAGAAGGCCACGGCGTACAACCCGGACCGAGCCGGACAACACCAGGACAGTCACCCTCCGTAAGTGCGCTGCTACTGGTCAGCGTAAGCGCATCCGGCCACGCTGTGTGACGTGAACCTCAAAAACGCCCCGTCGCCACCGGCGCCGCAACCCGCCCTTCCCGTCCGTGAGTTCCGTGTCCTGCTGTCCTCCACCCGCAGAGGCGCGCGGCTCGCGCGGCTGCTCGCCGTCGAGCAGCTCCGCATGTGGGACGTGCCCGTCGAGCGCGCGGCGCAGATCATCGCCGAGCTGGCCGCGAACGCCGCGTCGCACGGGCGGGTCGCCGGGCGGGACTTCCGGGTCGCGCTGATCCTGCGGGCGTCCGGCACGCTCCGTATCGAGGTGACCGACGCCCGGTCCGAGGCGTTGCCCGTCGCGGTGCGGAGCGTGGTCACGGAGGACGAGTCGGGGCGTGGCCTGATCCTGGTCGACGCGCTCGCCGACGCGTGGGGCGTCGCGCCGGGGCCGTCGCCCTGCAAGACCGTGTGGGCCGAACTCCGCCCGGCCGATGCTTCCGGGGAGGCCGGGTGATGGAGCCCGTGACGGGGCCCGTCCTGTGGGGAGTCGTATCGGCTCCGCTCGCTCTGGCCGGGCTGGCGGTGGGGGTGCTGTACGCCGAGATCCCGCGCCGGCGTGGACCGGGCCACCGGAGCCCGGAAACCCTGGCGGCGGTGGGCCGTGCGCCGGGGGCGCGGGAGGCAAAAGACCAAAGAAACCCGGGAAATAACCAACCAAACCCCACCCCACCCGGTTCAGGTCACCCGCAAGGGTGATCTCGCTCTGGACGGCTGGCCTTTGGCGGGTTCGGGGAGGCAGGCTCGGGCCTGACACCACATCAGACATGCGACGGCCCCCGGTCGGGACGGCAATCCCGGTCCGAGGGCCTGACCACAAAGGAAGTAGTCGCTTCCCCATGGTTGAAAAGAAGTTTAGTGCGGCTGTGCCCGCACGTTGCGCGGTTCGCGGATCGTCATCCGGAGTGATGAAGGTGCACGAATCCCACGCCTCCCAATCTTCCGTCCGACCTGCGTCACCCCCTGCCGCCCTTTTGGCCCACCGGACCACCGGGCTGCTTTGCCGGCGCCGCTCCCGGCCGAACCCACCCCCGGGCGCCGAACCCACCCCCGTCGCCGCACCGCGCCCGGACCCGCTCCAGAACTGCGACACCTGCGACCGCGCCTACCGCGCGCCGGAACCGGGTGGCCGTCCCGCCTGTCGTGCCATGGGCCCGGCGGGCACAGCAGTCACATAGGCACGTACCATCGCCTCCATCAGGGTACGGGTACGTACCCGTACCCCTTCGAGGCCGAAAGGAGACACGATGATGTCCGATGCCAATGTCCGTATCCCGGAGGAGGCCAAGGACCGGCTCGCGGCGATCGCTGCCGCTGAGGGGCTGTCCCTGCGCGCCTATCTGGCGCGCCTGGCCGGGACACTGCTCACGCCGGCCGAGCGTGCCGAGCGTGCGGCGAGGGCGCGGAACGCGCTGGAGAACTGGAACGGCTACGCTCCGACGGCGGCCGAGGAACGGGATCTCGACGGTGAGCTGGACCGGCGTCTGGCTGCGGTGACCGTCCGATGAGCGACCTGCACATCGTGCTGGACGAGACGGCCATGGCCGCGGCCGGCCGGGGCAACGTCCTGGCCTCCCGTCTCATCCACCGGGCCCACTCCGAACCGGGCTGGTTCCTGTACGCACCTTCGTGTGCCCTGGTCGAGGCGGACCGGGTCCGGCCGGGTACTGCCGAGCACCTCGCGGCTCTGCCGGGTATCACGGTCCTGGACCTGGATCTGTCCGCCGCACTGGCCGTCGCCCGGCAGGAGACATGGGCGGCCGCGCACAGCGGTTACGCGGCGCAGGCCACGCCCGACCGGCCGGACGGGGCCGTTGTCGCCACCACTGCCCCGCGACGGTGGGAGGGCGAGCGGGTTCGCATCCTGGATCTCGGTTCCTGAAGCCCGGTCGCGGCGGCCTCGCGTCGGTACGTGCCCCGATCCGCTCGTGAATCGTTGGTCGAAGCAGTGGCCCACGCCACGTCCACTGCCTACCATCGATCACTGCAAGGTCTTGTGCATCGCCGCACAATCTCCCCGGGAGGCCCCCTTTGCACCGCCGCCGTCGTACCGCGCTCTCCTTGTCCGTCGCCCTGCTCGCCGCGGCCCCGCTGCTCACCGCCTGCGGCGGTGACGCCCATCCCGGAGCGGCGGCGGTCGTCGACGGGAAGCGGATCGAGGTGTCCACGCTCCAGTCCGCGGTACGGGACGTACGGGACGCGCAGCGGGCCACACCGGAGTCCGCCCAGCTCATCAAGGACACCGCGCAGCTCGGCCAGGCCAAGCTGAACGGCATGATCTTCGACCGGGTGCTCCAGCGCGCCGCCGCTGACGCCGGGGTCGGCGTCAGCCGCAAGGAGGTCCAGGAGACCCGCGCGCGGGCCGCCGCCCAGTCGGGCGGGGAGAAGCGGTTCGCCGCGATGCTGCTCCAGCAGGGCGCCCTCTCCTCCGGGCAGATCGACGCGGCGATCCGCCGCGAGGTGCTGCTGACCAAGGTCGCGGGGGCGTACGGCGCGAACACCTCGACCCCGGAGGGGCAGCAGACGGTCCTCGCCGAACTGACGAAGACGTCGAAGGCGATGGGCATCGACGTCAATCCGCGGTACGGAAGCTGGAACGACCAGGAGGTGCGGCTCGGCGAGACCAAGACGCCGTGGATCACCCAGGTCACCCGCCAGGCGCCGGAGCAGCAGCCCTCGGACACCTGACAGGCCGTGGGGCCGGACGGGCCCGTGCGCCGGGCGGGGTCCGGCCGGAGGTAGGTTCGAGAGGTGACAGACGAAGCTCCCGCAGCCCCCGGCCGTATCGTCCTGCTGACCGCCAGCCACCGGGTCGCGCCCGGCCTGCTGTCCTGGCCGGCCTGGCAGACGCTGCACGCCGCCGACCGCGTGGTGTGCGCCGACGCCGGCCATCCGCAGTTGCCGTATCTGCGCGAGGCCGGCGTCACCGTCGACCACACCGCGCCGGGCGCGCGGGACCTGGTCGAGGCGTGCGCCGGCGGCCGTACCGTCGTGGTGATCCCCGCCGCCGACGGGGACGGGACCGACGCGAAGCTGACGGACGGCCTCGCCCGGCTGGCCGGCTCGGGCCGGGTCCAGATGCCGGACCTGGAGCTGCTGCCCGGCTCGTACGACCTGCCGGGCGCCCGCCTCCTCGACCTCGTCCAGGTCATGGACCGGATCAGGAACGAGTGCCCCTGGTCGTCGGGCCAGACGCACAAGGGGCTCGCGAAGTACGCCATCGAGGAGGCGTACGAACTGGTCGAGGCCATCGAGGACGGCGACACCGACGAGCTGCGCGAGGAGCTGGGGGACGTCCTCCTCCAGGTCGTCTTCCACGCCCGGATCGCCCAGGAGGGACCGGAAGGGGGGACGGGGGAGGCCGGGGAGGAGGACGACGAGAGCGGGACGAGCGGGGCGTTCTCCATCGACGACGTGGCGGGCACGATCGTCGAGAAGCTGATCCACCGCCACCCCCATGTCTTCGGTGACGAGAGCGCCGACACCCCTGATGAGGTCAAGGAGCACTGGCTCCGGATGAAAGCGGTCGAGAAGCAGCGCGACTCGGTCACCGACGGCGTACCGCTCGGTCAGCCGGGGCTCGCCCTCACCGCGAAGCTCGCGGGGCGCGTCCGGACCGCCGGTCTGGAGGTCGCGCTCCCGGAGGGCGAGTCCATCGGGTACGAGCTGCTGGCCCTGGCCGTACGGGCGGAGAGGTCGGGCGTCGACCCCGAGACGGCGCTGCGCGCGGCGGCGCGCGTATACAGGGACAGGATTCTGGCCGCCGAGCGCGCGCCCGGGGGCACGGCGGGCGCGTAAGGGATACGCGGGGGCGCCGCAGGCCCCTCGTGCGCCGGGCGCCCCTCCGCCGTGCGCGCCCCTCCGGCCGGGGCCTCACCCGCCGGCGGCTACGGTCGGGGCGTGTCCGATGCGTCCGAGAATCCCGCTGCCAGCGCTGCTCCCGCCCTCTTCACCTGGGAGTTCGCCACCGACCCCTACCCCGCGTACGCCTGGCTGCGCGAGCATGCCCCCGTGCACCGCACCAAGCTGCCCAGCGGGGTCGAGGCATGGCTCGTGACCCGGTACGGGGACGCCCGGCAGGCGCTCGCCGACGCGCGGCTCTCCAAGAACCCGGCGCACCACGCCGAGCCGGCGCACGCCCGGGGGAAGACGGGCATCCCCGGGGAGCGCAAGGCGGAGCTGATGACGCACCTCCTCAACATCGACCCGCCCGACCACACCCGGTTGCGGCGGCTGGTGTCCAAGGCGTTCACGCCCCGCCGCGTCGCCGAGTTCGCCCCGCGCGTACAGGAGCTGACCGACCGGCTGATCGACGGCTTCGCCGAGCGGGGGAGCGCGGACCTGATCCATGATTTCGCCTTCCCGCTGCCCATCTACGCGATCTGCGATCTGCTCGGGGTGCCGCCCGAGGACCAGGACGACTTCAGGGACTGGGCGGGCATGATGATTCGTCATGCGGGCGGTCCGCGCGGTGGGGTCGCCCGCTCGGTGAAGAAGATGCGTGGCTATCTGGCCGAACTCATCCACCGTAAAAGAGAGAATCCGGGCGACGATCTGATCTCCGGTCTGATCCGGGCGAGCGATCACGGTGAGCATTTGACCGAGAATGAGGCTGCGGCGATGGCCTTTATCATTCTGTTCGCCGGTTTTGAGACCACGGTGAATCTCATCGGTAATGGCATGTACACGCTTATGCTGAATCCGGCCGAACGTGAACGCCTGCAGGCTTCCCTGGCCGCCGGCGAGACCGGGCTGCTGGCGACCGGGGTCGAGGAGCTGCTCCGTCACGACGGGCCCGTGGAGATGGCGACCTGGCGGTACGCCGTCGAGCCGCTGACCCTGGGCGGGCAGCGGATCGCGGCAGGCGACCCCGTACTGGTCGTGCTGGCCGCCGCCGACCGTGACCCGGAGCGCTTCCCGGACCCCGACCTGCTCGACCTCGGGCGCCGTGACAATCAGCACCTCGGATACGGGCACGGCATCCACTACTGCCTGGGCGCTCCGCTCGCCCGCGTGGAGGGGCAGACGGCGATCGCCACCCTGCTGACCCGCCTTCCCGATGTGCGGCTTGCGGAAGATCCTTCCGATTTGCGCTGGCGTGGCGGGCTCATCATGAGGGGATTGCGTACGCTTCCGGTGCAGTTCGCGCCATTGTCCGGCCGGTAATTGCCTGACGGTTCGTCAATACTGTGACTTTCACGTGATCTCCGCTGCATCGACTTGTGACAAGCATTCGAGTACCGCTACGTTCACGTCGACTCAGGCAACACCATGCCGGAGTTGAATTGACAGTCACACGGAAGGCAACCGCATGTCCCGGAACGGCCGACACCGTCGACCTCGTCAGGCCCCTGCACTTCTCGTCGCCGCCGGGGTGGCCGGATCCGCGATCGCGATCCCGTTGCTCGGCGCCGGCGCCGCCAACGCGGCGGACGGCTCCACCTGGGACCACGTGGCCGAGTGCGAGAGCGGCGGAACCTGGAGCGCCGACCTCGGCAACGGGTTCTACGGCGGGCTCCAGATGTCCCAGGAGACCTGGGACGAGTTCGGGGGCGCGGACTACGCCGCGCGCCCCGACCTCGCCAGCCGCTCGCAGCAGATATCCGTGGCCGAGAAGGTGTTCGCCGCCCAGGGGGCGCAGGCGTGGTCCAGTTGCGCCGGCGTCTCCGGGCTGACGAAGGCGGTCGGCGGCGCCGTCTCCGGCGTCGTGGAGGGCGTGACGGGCGGGGGCGAGAGCACCGACCCGTCCGGAAGCCCGTCGACCGATCCGTCGGAAAGCGCCTCGCGGTCCGGTGACGACGCGGCCGGCACCGGCAAGGGCGCGGGCGCTGAGGACAACGGGAAGGAGTCCTCGGACTCCACCAGCCCGAGCCCCGGGGCGACCGGTTCCGCGGCGGGCGAGGACGACGCCGACGGCAAGGGCGGCGCGTCCAAGGGCAAGCACCGCGGCCAGGCGGCCGACGAGAGCGCCACGCCGGGCGGCACGACGGAGGAGCGCGGGGCGGACAGTCGCGCGTCCCGCGGGTCCGGAGGGGCGCGTGACGGGGGCAGGCTCACGGAGGGCGTGGAGCGCGAGGTGGAGAGGGTCGTCACCACGGTCGGCGGCCACCTCACCCTGGCGACCGGCGGGCAGAAGGTCGTCGGCGGCTGGGTCTGAGCCACCCGCGCGAGGCCAGGGGCCGGCGGTTCCGATGACCGGAGCCGCCGGTTCCGGCGTTGGCGGCCTGCGGCTCCGGCGACCGGGGAGAGCGGTCCCGGGTCCGGAGCGGGCTGCTCCGGCGCCCCGGGCCCCCGGTTCCGGCGCCCCCGGTCCCCGGCCGCCGGCTCCCGGTCCCCGGCCCCCCGGTCCCTGGCCTCCCGGCTCCGGCGCCCACGGTGCCGACGACGGCCGCGGGCGGCTTCGGCACCGGTGTGTGTTCCCCGGCGACCGGAGCGTCTGATTCCAGGGCAGGAACGCCTGGTTCCGGGGCTGGAGCCGCCGCTTTCGGGGTCGGAGCGGCCGGTTTCGGCGCCCCGGGCGGACGGCTCCGGCGGCCACGGTTCCGACGGGTCCGGCAACCCGCGTCGGCCGCCCCGCGACCGGAGCGGGCGGCTCCGGGGCGGGCGCGGGCGAGTGCCGTTGAACGGGGCCCCGTTGACGTCTCTTCGGCTGCGTCCGTCCTGGCCAGCGCCTCCGATCTCCGGGCGGAACACGGTCAGTTAGCGACCGTATGTCCACTTCTGTGCAAGTGAGACAAGGGTCTCTTCGCCGCAACTCGGGCTCTTCTCCCCGGGGGTTGGGTCAATCCGGTTCTCACCTGCGGAAACGTATTGTCCGCCGGGGGAGGTAAGGGCGTTTTTTCCGGGATGTGCTCCTTTGAACAACGGGCAGGGCTGTGATTACGGTCTGAACCGCTCGCACCGCGGGCCTCGTCGACCGTCACGCCGAATCCTGCCGTCGGTCGGGGGGAGTAATCGTCGCTTCAAGCGCCGAAGGCAGGAGCGGGGGACCCAAAGGTTTGTGCCGGGCCCGGCCGTCGAGAGACGGCTGGAGGCCGGCTTGGGGTGAAGCCGCGTGTGCAAGCACGCGGCCGGGCAACTCATTGGCCCGAACCCGACAGCTCACCTCGTAGGCGTCGGTGAGGAGATGTGTTCCATGCAGCTGCGTTCCAGCAAGGCCAAGCACCGTCGCCCGTCCAAGGCCGTTCGCTACGTGACGCTCGCCGGGATCACCGGTGCCGCCGTCGCGGCCCCCCTGCTCGGTGCCACCGCCGCCTCCGCCGCCACCACCTCCGAGTGGGACCAGGTCGCCCAGTGCGAGTCCGGCGGCAACTGGTCGATCAACACGGGTAACGGCTTCTACGGCGGCCTGCAGTTCACCCCCTCCACCTGGGCCGCGTACGGCGGCACCTCCTACGCCCAGCGCGCCGACCAGGCATCCAAGTCGCAGCAGATAGCCGTCGCCGAGAAGGTCCTCGCGGGCCAGGGCAAGGGCGCCTGGCCGAACTGCGGCGTGAACCTCTCCGGCGCCTCGAACGGCGGCGGCTCGACCGGCTCCGGTTCCGGTTCCGACTCCGGTTCCTCCAGCTCCAGCAACTCGGGCAGCTCCAGCAACTCCGGCGGCTCCAGCAACTCCGGTACGCAGAAGTCCGCCCCGAGCCAGCAGGCGCAGCCGCAGCAGTCGAGCCGTGACGAGGCGCAGCCGGCCTCGCGCGGCCAGAGCCGTCCCACCACGATCAAGAAGGGTGACGGCGAGTACAAGGTCAAGTCCGGCGACACCCTCTCCAAGATCGCCACCGCCCAGAAGGTCAAGGGTGGCTGGGAGAAGGTCTTCGACCTGAACAAGGACATCGTCCCCGACGCGGACGTCATCTACCCGGGTCAGCAGCTCCACCTGAGCTGACCCGTTCTCCCCGGCCCGGCGCGTCACCCCCGTACGCGCCGGGTCGGGCCCCGTATCCGCCGCTCGCCGTCACCGGTCCCGCTACCGGCCGGTAGCGGCGGTCCGTACGAACGGTCCGTACGAACGGTCCGTACGAACGGTCCGTACGGGCGGTCCGTACGGGCGGGAGCGTCTTAGGGGGCGGGCACCGGCTGGCCGATGACCCGGAGCCGGTTAGGCTCATGGCGCAAGGCCAAGAGACCCTGCACCCACGCGTCACATCCCAGAAGGAGATGCTCGTGCCGTCCATCGACGTCGTCGTAGCCCGGGAAATCCTCGACTCCCGTGGCAACCCCACGGTCGAGGTCGAGGTCGGCCTCGACGACGGCAGCACGGGTCGTGCTGCCGTCCCCTCCGGTGCCTCCACCGGTGCGTTCGAGGCCGTCGAACTCCGCGACGGAGACGCCAACCGCTACCTGGGCAAGGGTGTCGAGAAGGCCGTCCTCGCCGTCATCGAGCAGATCGGCCCGGAGCTGGTCGGGTACGACGCCACCGAGCAGCGTCTGATCGATCAGGCGATGATCGACCTGGACGCCACCGAGAACAAGGGCTCGCTGGGCGCCAACGCCATCCTCGGTGTCTCCCTCGCCGTCGCGCACGCCGCCTCCGAGGCGTCCGACCTCCCGCTCTTCCGCTACCTGGGCGGCCCGAACGCGCACCTGCTGCCCGTTCCGATGATGAACATCCTGAACGGCGGCTCGCACGCCGATTCGAATGTCGACATCCAGGAATTCATGATCGCCCCGATCGGCGCGGAGTCCTTCTCCGAGGCGCTGCGCTGGGGTGCCGAGGTCTACCACACGCTCAAGAAGGTCCTGAAGCAGAAGGGCCTCTCGACCGGTCTGGGCGACGAGGGCGGCTTCGCGCCCAACCTGGAGTCCAACCGCGCCGCGCTCGACCTCATCCTCGAAGCGGTCAAGGAGGCCGGTTACGTTCCCGGCCGCGACATCGCGCTCGCGCTCGACGTCGCCGCGTCCGAGTTCTACAAGGACGGCTCCTACGAGTTCGAGGGCAAGTCGCGCTCGGCCGCCGAGATGACCGAGTACTACGAGGAGCTGGTCGACGCCTACCCGCTCGTCTCCATCGAGGACCCGCTCTACGAGGACGACTGGGCCGGCTGGAAGGTCATCACCGACAAGCTGGGCTCCAAGGTCCAGATCGTCGGCGACGACCTCTTCGTCACCAACCCGGAGCGCCTCGCCCGCGGCATCGAGGAGGGCTCGGCCAACGCCCTGCTCGTCAAGGTCAACCAGATCGGTTCGCTGACCGAGACCCTGGACGCCGTCGAGCTGGCCCAGCGCAACGGCTTCAAGTGCATGATGTCCCACCGTTCCGGTGAGACCGAGGACGTCACGATCGCCGACCTCGCGGTGGCCGTGAACTGCGGTCAGATCAAGACCGGCGCCCCGGCCCGCTCGGACCGCGTCGCCAAGTACAACCAGCTCCTGCGCATCGAGGAGATCCTCGACGACGCCGCGGTGTACGCGGGCCGCAGCGCGTTCCCGCGCTTCCGCTCCGCGTAGCCCGTAGCCGGTAACCCATAACTGGTAACCCGTCACGGGCGGTCGTCCGCCCGTCGTCCGTACGTCCCCGGCCGCGGTCCCGTACCGTATCCGGGGACGTACGTACGTGACAGGGGAGGCGGGCCATGGCCGGGAACCGGGACCGGTTCTCCACCTCGACCAGACTGCGGCTGCTCGGCGAGCAGACCGCGGCGCGGGTGTACCGCTCGCAGAACCGCAGGCAGGACCGCCGCTCCCGGCTCACGGGACGGGCGGCCTTCCTCGCGCTGGTCGTCTGCACCCTGGTGGTGGCGCTCGCGTATCCGATGCGGGAGTACGTGTCGCAGCGCAACGAGATCGCCGAGCAGGAGCGGCTGAGCCAGGAGGCCGATCGGCAGGTGGAGGAGTTGCGCGACGAGAAGGCGCGGCTCCAGGACGACGCGTACATCGAGCGGCTGGCCCGCGAGCACCTGCACTACCTGCGGCCGGGGGAGACCGGCTTCACGGTCATCGACCCGGAGGTGGCGGAGGAGCGGCGCGCGGAGCAGGGCGCGGCGGACCGCCCCTGGTACTCGAACGTCCTGGACGGCGTCGACGAGGCGGACCGCCCCGGCACGTGAGCCCGGCACGTGTGAGCTCGGCACGTGTGAGCCCCGGGACGTGAGCCCGGCACGTGTGAGCCCGGCACGTGAGTCGTACCCTTCCCACAGCCCCACTCTCTCCCCACCGCTCCCTCTCCCACAGCACCGCACGCCATGAATCCGGAACGGCAGAACCAGGCAGGCATGAAGACGCCCCCTCCGCAGACCGTACGCACCGAGCCCACCGAGGCGGACGTCGCCGCTTTCAAGGAACAGCTCGGCCGGCCGCCGCGCGGGCTGCGGGCCATCGCGCACCGCTGCCCCTGCGGACAGCCGGACGTGGTCGAGACCGCCCCGCGGCTCCCCGACGGCACGCCCTTCCCGACGACGTACTACCTGACCTGCCCGCGCGCGGCCTCGGCCATCGGCACGCTGGAGGCGAACGGCGTCATGAAGGAGATGACCGAACGCCTGGCGGCCGACCCCGAGCTGGCCGCCGCGTACCGCGCGGCGCACGAGGACTATCTCGCGCGGCGCGACGCCATCGAGGTGCTGGAGGGCTTCCCCAGCGCGGGCGGCATGCCGGACCGGGTGAAGTGCCTGCACGTCCTGGTCGGCCACTCGCTGGCGGCCGGCCCCGGGGTGAACCCGCTGGGTGACGAGGCGCTGGAGATGCTGCCGGAGTGGTGGGCGAAGGGCCCGTGCGTCACACCGTGCGCCTCCCGGCCGTCCGGTGACGGGGAGGGCGCGGAATGACCAGGGTCGCGGCCATCGACTGCGGTACGAACTCGATCCGCCTGCTCGTCGCGGACGTCCATCCGGAAACCGGCGAACTGGTCGATCTCGACCGGCGGATGACGATCGTACGGCTCGGCCAGGGCGTCGACCGGACGGGCCGGCTCGCCCCCGAGGCGCTGGAGCGTACGTTCGCGGCCTGCCGGGAGTACGCGGCGGCCATCGCCGAGCACGGCGCGGAGCGGATCCGCTTCGTGGCCACGTCCGCCTCGCGCGACGCCGAGAACCGCGACGACTTCGTGCGCGGGGTGGTGGACATCCTGGGCGTGGAGCCCGAGGTGATCACCGGCGACCAGGAGGCGGCGTTCTCCTTCACCGGCGCGACGAAGGAACTGCCGGGGCAGGACAGCTACCTCGTGGTGGACATCGGCGGCGGCTCCACCGAGTTCGTCGTCGGTGACGACCGGGTACGGGCGGCGCGGTCGGTGGACATCGGCTGCGTACGGCTGACGGAGCGTCACCTCGTACGGGACGGCGCCGTCCTCGACCCGCCGACGCCCGCCGCGATCGCCGCGATCCGCGCCGACATCGAGGCGGCGCTCGACCTCGCGGAGCAGGCCGTTCCGCTGCGCGAGCCCCGTACGCTGGTCGGCCTGGCCGGTTCGGTGACGACGGTGGCCGCGATCGCGCTGGGCCTGGAGACGTACGACTCCGAGGCGATCCACCGCTCCCGTGTCCCCTACGAGCGGGTCAAGAAGATCACCGACCACCTGCTCGCCGCCACCCACGCGGAACGGGCCGCGATCCCGGTGATGCACCCGGGCCGGGTGGACGTCATCGGCGCGGGTGCCCTCGTCCTGCTCTCGATCATGGAACGCACCGGAGCCCAGGAGGTCGTCGTCAGCGAACACGACATCCTGGACGGCATCGCCTGGGAGTGCGCACGCGACGGGGCGTGACGGTACGGAAGTGAACGGGCCGCCCCGGGTCTTCGGACTCGGGGCGGCCCGTTCTCAGAGGGCGCGGTGGACGTCGCGCCGGTCGCCGACCTTGGCGACGAGGATGATGAGCGCGCCGTCCTCGTCCTGATAGGCGACCCGGTGGGTGCCGACCCGGAGCCGGTACAGACCTGAGGGTCCCGCGAGCTTCGTGACGTCGGCGCCCTCGCGGTACGGATCGTCGCCGAGCGCGGTCAGCGCGGTCAGGATGCGCATCGCGGCATACCGGTCGATGGCCCGGAGCTGCCGCTGCGCGGCCGCCGTGAACCGGAACGCGTACTTCACGCCGCGTCCTCGGTGTGTTCGGTGAACAGGTCCGCCAGCAGTTCGGCCATGGTCACGGTGGGGCCGTCCTCGGCCAGTACGGCTTCCGCCTCACGGGCCGGCAGGAGGTCGGCCGCCTCTTGGGTGTGCCCGCGCGCGGAGCCTGAATCCTATGGACACCCTGGTGATCCACATGAAAAACTCGCCCCTCTTCACCCGGGGTTTTCCGGGTGAATAGAGAGGGGGGAATCCTTGATTCCGAACAAGTCCGTCCGCGTGCGCCGGTCGGTGCGGAGAGCGGGAATGGTCGCGGTGGTGACGGCGTTCGTCGGCGCGATGCTCACGGGGGGTACGGCCTCCGCCGTTGCGGCCGATCCGCCGATTTCCACGGGGGCCGTGTTCAACGATCCGCGGGGTTCCGCCGCCGCGCAGAACGCGGTGAAGGATCACATCATCGATGCCATCGGAAAGACGCAGAGCGGGCGGCTGATCCGTGCCGCGCTCTACGCTCTGAACGATCAGGATTACACGAACGCGCTGATATCCGCCCATGCGCGCGGGGTCATGATCCGGGTCGTCCTCGACTCCAAGTACGCGGATTCGGCGGCGGCCAAGAGCCTCATCGCCGACCTGGGGACGGACCGTACCGCCACGTCATGGGTGCGGGTCTGTACGGCGGGCGGGGCCTGTATCGCCACCGGGCAGAGTTCGATGATCAACCACAACAAATTCTTCACCTTCTCCCGGATCGGCAGCGTGGGAGAGGCCGAGGACGTCGTCATCCAGACATCGGCCAACCAGACAAGTCTCAACACCGCGAAATACTGGAACAATGCCTATACCGTCGTCGGGAACACCGATCTCTACACGGCGTACGTGGGGTATTTCAACGATCTGGCCGCGATGAAGAAGAACGCCAACTACTTCACCAGCGGAAAGACCGGCACGGAGAAGTACTACTTCTTCCCGCAGAGCAGCGGCGACATCGTGGTGAGCATTCTCGACAATGTCTCCTGCGCCGCCAAGAGCAAGGTGAGCGTGGCCGCCTTCGCGCTGCACCGGGACGAGGTCGCGGACAAGCTGAAATCCATGGCCGCCCAGGGCTGCACGATCCGGATCGTGTACGCGGAGAGCAACGACGCGACGAAGCTCGCCGGCCGGCCGAACATCGACATCCGTCAGCTCAACACCGCCGAAGGTCACTTGGTGCACTCGAAGTACTTCCTGATCGAGGGGACGTACGCGGGCCACGCCAACACCAAGTGGACCTTCACCGGCTCCCACAACCTGGACTACGCGTCGCTCCAGCGGAACGACGAGGCCCTGCTCCGGCTGGAGGGCGCCGCGCCGTACGACGCGTACAGCCAGAACTTCACGAACCTGCTGAGCGCCGCGACCCGGGACTGACGGCGCCGTCCACGGCACCGTCCACGGCGTTCGGGAACCCCGTGCCGGAAAGTTCGTGAACTTCTTCACAAGGAAAACGCTCTTGTGGGGCCCCGGGCCCGGCCGGGAGGCCCCACTGTCAGGAGTACAAGCCCTCCGTACCCTTGTACCGGGTGGTTCCTGACAGCTTGCGGCGGCGTGAATCGTATGGCCGGTTCGACGCCGGGAGAGTGGTGGAATGGCCAGCTCACGGGGGGTGGATAACGCCTGAACACCCCGCCTGGTTCCCCTGGTGGGACATGATCTGGATCACGTGAGCCGCGCAGTGTAACACGAGGGGGGTGACACCTTGTGAAGGGGCTCACGAGCACCCCCTCCGAGGGGGGTGGATACTCGATGGCATGAGCACCACGGAGCGTCCCAGGATCCTCGTTGTAGGCGGTGGGTACGTAGGCCTGTACGCAGCTCGTCGCATTCTGAAGAAGATGCGCTACGGGGAGGCGACCGTCACGGTCGTCGACCCTCGCTCGTACATGACGTACCAGCCCTTCCTCCCCGAAGCCGCCGCCGGCAGCATTTCGCCTCGGCATGTCGTCGTACCGCTGCGACGCGTGCTGCCCAAGGCTGAGGTGCTCACCGGTCGTGTCACCACCATCGACCAGGACCGCAAGGTCGCCACGGTCGCGCCGCTCGTCGGCGAGTCCTACGAGCTGCCCTTCGACTACCTGGTCGTCGCGCTCGGCGCGGTCTCCCGTACCTTCCCGATCCCCGGCCTCGCCGAGCAGGGCATCGGTATGAAGGGCATCGAGGAGGCCATCGGCCTGCGCAACCACGTCCTCGAACAGCTCGACAAGGCTGACTCGACGACCGACGAAGAGGTCCGCCGCAAGGCGCTGACCTTCGTCTTCGTGGGTGGCGGCTTCGCCGGCGCGGAGACCGTGGGTGAGGTCGAGGACCTGGCGCGGGACGCGGCCAAGTACTACACGAACGTCAAGCGCGAGGACATGCGCTTCCTGCTCGTGGACGTCGCCGACAAGATCCTCCCCGAGGTCGGCCCGAAGCTGGGCGCCTGGGGCAAGGAGCACCTTGAGGGCCGTGGCGTCGAGGTCTACCTCAAGACCGGCATGGACTCCTGCGTGGACGGTCACGTCGCGCTCAACAACGGCCTTGAGGTCGACTCCAACACCATCGTGTGGACCGCAGGCGTCAAGCCGAACCCGGCGCTCGCCCGCTACGGTCTGCCGCTCGGCCCCCGCGGCCACGTGGACACCAGCGAGAAGCTCCAGGTCCAGGGCACCGACTACATCTGGGCCGCCGGCGACAACGCCCAGGTCCCGGACCTCGTCGGCCGCAAGGCCGGCAACCCGAACGCCTGGTGCCCGCCCAACGCCCAGCACGCGCTGCGCCAGGCCAAGGTCCTCGGTGACAACGTCATCTCGGGCATGCGCGGCTTCCCGCAGGGCGACTACAGCCACGCCAACAAGGGTGCGGTCGCCGGTCTCGGGGTCCACAAGGGCGTCGCGATGATCGTCATGGGCAAGATGAAGATCAAGGTCAAGGGCCGGCTGGCCTGGTACATGCACCGTGGTTACCACGGCATGGCCATGCCGACCTGGAACCGCAAGATCCGGGTCTTCGCCGACTGGACGCTCGCGATGTTCCTCAAGCGCGAGGTCGTCTCGCTCGGCGCCATGGAGACGCCGCGCGAGGAGTTCTACGAGGCCGCGAAGCCGGCCCCGGCGCCCGCCGCCGCGTCGGCCGCGCCCGCGGAGAAGGCCAAGGCCTCTTAACGCACGCGGTACTGAAAGGGCCGTCCGCCATCCGTGGTGCGGGCGGCCCTTCCGCATGCCCGGATCCGCCGCCCCGGCGTGCCCCTCGTACACCCGCGTCGTACACCCGCGTCGTACACCCGCCTCGCACGCCCGCTCCGCGCCTCCGGCCCGCCTGTCCGCCGCCGCGGCGTCCTGGGCGTACGCCGGTCGCTCTGACGGACCAGCAGGCCCATTCCGCATCTTCGCGCCCGGAAGGGCCGGCGAGGGGCCGACAGGAGGCCGGGAAGGTGCTGGAAAGGTGCTGGGAAGGAGTCAGGACGGATTCAGGAAGGAGTCAGGAAGGGGTCAGGAAAGGCCGGGAAAGGGCCGGGGAAAGGGCCGGAAAAGGGCGGCTGAAGGGTACGGGGCGGGGGTACGGCCCAGGAGGTACGGGGCCACACCCGGCCGAAGTCCGTGGTAGATGCAAGTATTTTGCTGTCTCATTGCCTGTCACCGGGACTGCATCCGTACCCGACCGGTGTTTACGTGGTGTTGAGCATGTCCGGTATCCACCACCACGGAGGTGTACGCCATGGCCGACGCCGCGCTGCGGCTGACCACTCTTGCCGAAGAGTTGCTGGGGGCTCCGCTCCCGGTCCGTATCCGCGCCTGGGACGGCAGCGAATCGGGTCCCCCCGGCGCCCCCACCCTGATCATCCGGCATCGCCGCGCCCTGCGCCGTCTCCTCTGGAAGCCCGGCGAACTGGGGCTCGCGCGCGCCTGGGTCGCCGGGGAGATCGATGTCGACGGTGACCTGTACGCGGTCCTCGAACGTCTCGCCGGGCTCATCTGGGAGCGCGGCGCCGACGACGAGGCCAAGGTCCACCCCGTACGCGATCCCCGGATGCGCGCCGCGGCCCGCGGCCTCGTGGAGATCGCGGGACCCTGGCCGCCGCCCGCCCCGCCCGTCGAGGAGATCCGGCGCCGGCACGGCGCCCTGCACACCAAACGCCGCGACAAGGCGGCGATCAGCCACCACTACGACGTCGGCAACGACTTCTACGCAATGGTCCTCGGTCCGTCCATGGTCTACTCCTGCGCCTACTGGGACGCGGGCCCCGGCTTCACCCTCGAAGACGCGCAGCGCGACAAGCTCGACCTGATCTGCCGCAAGCTCGGTCTCCAGGAGGACGACCGGCTCCTGGACGTCGGCTGCGGATGGGGCTCCATGGCCATCCACGCGGCCCGCGAGTACGGCGCCCGGGTCACCGGAGTCACCCTCTCCCGGGAGCAGGCCGCGTTCGCCCGCAAGCGCATCGCCGAGGAGGGGCTGACGGACCGTATCGAGATCCGCGTCCAGGACTACCGGGACGTGAGGGACGGCCCGTACGACGCGATCTCCTCCATCGGGATGGCCGAACACGTGGGCTCGGTCCAGTACCGCGCCTACGCCGACGACCTCTACGAACTGCTCAAGCCGGGCGGCCGGCTGCTGAACCACCAGATCGCCCGGCGCCCCGAGAAGGACGAGGGGCAGTACAGGATCGACGACTTCATCGACTCGTACGTCTTCCCCGACGGCGAACTCGCGCCGCTCGGCCGTACCGTCTCCACCCTGGAGGAAGCGGGCTTCGAGGCCCGTGACGTCGAGTCGATCCGGGAGCACTACGCGCTGACCCTGCGCCGCTGGGTGGCCAACCTGGAGGAGCACTGGGCGGAGGCGGTACGCGCGACCTCCGCGGGCCGCGCCCGCGTCTGGCGCCTCTACATGGCCGCGTCCGCGCTCTCCTTCGAGCGCAATCGCATCGGCGTCAATCAGATCCTGGCCGTCAGGCCCCCGGACGGCGGCGCGTCCGGGATGAAGCTGCGGGCCCGCCTCTGGAGCACGTGAGCCACCCGTACCTCTTGCGAAGACCGACAGCACGGAAGACCGACAGCACGGAAGACCGGCAGCACCGAAGACCGGTAGCACGTACGAAGAAGGGCCGGCCCCCTGGCGAACCGCAATGG
>NZ_JBHZEJ010000080.1:0-36844 GCF_042756365.1 Streptomyces sp. NPDC059092 | reverse complement strand
ACTCCGTACACCTCGGCGCAGTTGCACCACCCCGCATGGCGCAGGAGAAGGCCGGTCACCGTACCGAGGACCAGAGCGAGGGGTGAGGCGCGTGCGGGCCTTGACCCCGAATCCTGAACACGGGTTATGCGGCTGGTGCCAGCGTAGTTGGTGTGGGGTGGAAGGCGTTCTCGAAGGCGATTGGTGATCGCTGTCCGAGGCGGGAGTGTCGGCGCCGGGTGTTGTAGCGGTGGAGCCATCTGAAGGCGTCGAGTCGGGCCTCGCGCTCGTTGGGCCAGCTCTTTCGTCCTTGCAGGGTCTCGCGTTTGAAGGCCGCGTTGAAGGACTCGGCGAGTGCGTTGTCGGCGCTGGACCCGACCGAGCTCATGCTTTGCCGAACCCCTGCTGACCTGCAGGCTTCGGCGAAGGCCCTGCTCGTGTACTGGGCTCCGTGGTCGGTGTGCATGATCGATCCGGCGAGGCTGCCGCGGGTGCGGATCGCCGCGGCCAGGGCGTCGGTCACGAGATCCGCGCGCATGTGGTCGGCGATCGCCCAGCCGGCCAGACGGCGCGAGGCGAGGTCGATGACGGTCACCAGGTAGCAGAACTTACCGCCGTCGATGGGCAGGTAGGTGATGTCGCCGACGTACTTCGTGTTCGGCTTGCCCGCGGTGAAGTCCCGGCGGATCAGGTCCGGAGCCTTGGCCGCAGCCGGATCGGGGACTGTGGTGCGGTGCCTGCGGCGCAACCGGACCCCTTCGATCCCGGACTCTCGCATGATCCTGGCGACCCGCTTGTGGTTGACCGCCTCACCGTTCGTCTCGCGGAGCTCGGCGGTGATCCTGGGGACGCCATAGGTGCCGTCCGATTCGCGGTGCACCGCCCGTATCCGGGCGGCAAGCTGTGCGTCGGCCGCCTGCCGGGCGGCCCGGTCCGCGGCTGTCCGGCGCCAGTAGTAGAAGCTCGAGCGGCTGACGCCGAGGATGCTGCAGAGCCGCTTCACGCCGTAACGGCGCTGATGGTCAGCGACACACTGGAAGCGGTTCACCAGCGCGTCTCCCCGGCGAAATACTTGGCGGCCTTCCGCAGGATCTCGCGTTCCTCCTCGAGCTCGCGGACCTTCTTCCGCAGAGCCGCGTTCTCCGCCTCCAGCGGTGCCGGCGGCTGGGCCGGTTCCTGCGTCCGGCGTCCCCGTGGACGGCCTGCCCCGGCAGCCCGCACCCAGTTCCGCAGGGTCTCCGGATTGATCCCCAGATCGGCGGCGACCGACCTGATCGTCGCATCGGGCCGCGACTCGTACAGCGCGACCGCGTCCGCCTTGAACTGCGGCGGATAGTTCTTCATGACCACGAGATGTCCGTCCTCAGATCCTCAGGATCCAGTGTCTCGTGTGTCCAACATCAGGGGTCAAGGCCCGGCTGCCCTTCACCCGCTGGTCAGCACGCGCCAAGGGCGCAAACACCTCCCCAGCGAACTCCTCCAACCGGCCCCGACACGCAGCGAGTTCATCCACCCTCATACCAGCAGGAAACCACCAGAAGGGTCACTTGCCCAGAGACATAACAAAGCCCTACTAGTCGAAGCCGCCGCTCTGCTCCAGGTCATCCATGAACTGATCGTGCCACCTCAGCTCGCGCCCCCTGCCCGGACTCGTCAGGACGATCGTCTTCGCCTCACCAAGCGCCGTGGGACCCGCCCCAAGCAGCTCGCGCGTGATCACCACCGCATCGAGCACCTCGACACGACGCTCACTCAGCAGCCGCTGCACTGCAGCCATCCCGTTGTCACCCGCCAACAGCGGCCGGCACTCGTTGACGAGCACCTCCAGCCTGGCCGCCCTCTCCGGATGCAGCCCACTGATCGCCATCACGCCGTCCCCCTTCCCCCCGCGAGACCAGACTCTCCCTTGATCATCCCCGACGTCAGCGACTTCCGATCACCCACATGAGCAGGAAGAGCCACGAAGGCCAGAATGACACCATTTCTCGTGAACATCGGCGGGCACATCGACAGCCAACTGCCTCCCAGACTGCTGGACAAACGCTGCCCATTGAAGGGTTCTGGCTCACTTTCCGTGGAGGGCTGACTGACCGTAATATCGACCTCATATGACCAGCGGTGAGAGGCTGACGTGAGCCAGTACTACGACTTGGGCGACCGAACCCTGTGGAATCCGTCCAACGGGGCGTCGCGGCTGTTCATGAGCCAGGTCACCGTCTATCAAGCCGAAGTGGGGCTGCCATCCGGCATCGGCCCCATGGAAGCTGATGAGTGTCAGATCGACCCCATCACATTCGCAGTGTTCGTCGATGCCCTGCTCGCTTGGCATAGCAGAACCAGGCACACTGTCATGGCCACCCTGTCCGAAGGGTTTGTTGCCACGGTGCTGGCCTTGGCTGAGATAGCGAACATCGAGGTGAGCTGGCAGGCGGCCAAGCGCACTGAGAGCCACTATCTCAAGACGGCTTCGGATCCCTATGCAAAGGAGTGGACGACCGCACTGCAGCAGCAGTCACGGGAGCTCGTCCGACACATGACGTACTGAGCCTCATCTGCCAGCACCTCTTGCAACTCGGGAACGTGGCCCTACGTGTAGAGCAGGACACGCTTGCGGAGGAGATCGAAGCCGGCTCGGCCGAACATCTGGCGCTTGAGCATCTTGATTCAGTTGACGTGTCCTTCGACAACACCGGAACTCCAGGGCAGGGTAAGGCCAGCGATGACGGCGTCGCGGTCTCGGTCGATGCCTGCGGCGAGGCTGTGGAGACTGGGCAGGTCGTCCTCGCGGACAGCGTCGAGCCACCGCGGGAGCCGTTCGCCCTGGCGCTCGGTGAGCATCCGGGCGAAGCACCGCACGTGACCGGCGAGTGCATCGAGCTCGGGACACTCGGCCAACACAACCTTGAGCCGTACCTGTTCGAGCTCGGTAAGGGTTTCCGGACGGCTGAGAATCCATCGGGTCACCACCCGGGGCGCTGGCGGCCGTGCGGTGACCGGACGGGGTGAGGTCCGCTTCTTCCTGATGTAGGCGCTGACGATGCCATAGCTGCCCTGGTAGCCGAGTGGGACTATCTCCTCCCAGAGCTTCCAGGCGTTGGTGCAGCCTTCGTCCCAGCGCTCGTCGAGGTAGGGCTTGTACTCGTCAAGGGCGGAGCTCCGGTTGTACTGCCACTGGCCGCGGAAAAGCTCTTCGGGTCTCGCAGCGTCGGCAAGGCTCTTGACGGTGCGGTGGGTCATGTGGAGCTGGCGGCCGATCGCGCGGCGGCTGTGGCCGGCTTCCAGCATCGCGCGGACGGTAGCGTGCCTGGCCCGGATGCGGTTGGCGAACCGCTGGCTCTGCCACGGCGAGTCCGCTGTCTCCTCGGGGAACTCCTCGGTCCTCTGACCGACAGGCTCGGGGACCAGGACGCGTAGGCACTGGCGGTGGCGGGCGACGGCTCGCTCGGCTGCCTCGCCGAGGTTGTTCCACAGATGCCACCTGTCGGCGACCTGGACCGCTTGGGGCGCCCCAACCGTGGCGCCCTCCGCGAAGAAGGGAGCTCGATCTCGGCAGACGACCTCGATGCCCGGCCGTTCGGCGAGCCATCTGGCCAGGCTGGACGCTTTACGATCAGGCAGAAGGTCCACGGGGCGTCGGGTCTCGACGTCGACCAGGACCGTTCCGTAGACGCGGCCCTTTCGCGTGGCGTACTCGTCGACGCCAACCACCCGCGGGACCGGAGGTTGCGGCTCGGGCAGTGCGGCGACCAGCCGCAGCACGGTGCTGCGGCTGATGGGTACTCCGAAGACCCAGGCCATCCGTGCACCGGCCCGGCCTGCGAGCGCGAGGCCGACCGCGGCCAGCACCTGACGCAGGCGCTCGCTCCGCCGACTGTGCCGTCGGGTCAGCCCCAGCACCTGCTCGACGAACGTCAGCCGTCCGCACGAAGCACTCGGGCAGAAGAACCGGCGGACGTGCAGACAAACGATCACCCGCCGCCCCGCAGTAGGCACATCGGCTGGGAACCGCAGGTAGGAGCTGTGCACACGGCTCGACCAGCTCCCGCAGTCCGGACATTCCGAGCCGATCGTCGTCACGCGGACCTCGATGCGTATCGCCTCGTTGTTCACGTCTACCGACAGCACTGCCACGTCCGCGATCGACGGGAACAGCAGTTCCTTCAGCTGCAGCGTCGTTTCCTCCATGACGCCGAACTGTCAGCCACACCAAGGTCACCAGCGATCATTTTCGGGCAACGTCCAGCGGCTCATCCGAGCGTCAGCAATCACTCACCGTGCACGCCTCACGGAAAGTGAGCCAGAACCCATTGAAGTGAACGAAGCCAGCCGCTCGTCTGCGCGTACTCACACAGTGCATCATCGACGTCGAGCATGAGGGACATGTCGAGCTCGAGCGTGCTGCTCATGGAGCAGTCGACCGGCTCGCTCTCGAAACGGGACGTGAACGGGAGAACGAGCCGGTCACCGCCGGGCAAGGTGATCTCAAGTGGCTTTACGGCACGCACCGGTGGCGCCAGCTCGGCCAGACCGGCCAACACCCGGGCGACATTCCGAGGACGCAGATAGATGTCATAGCCGTAGACCAGCCCCACACTTCCCCTTGTCCCAGACCGAACCGCACCCGCTCACGAATCGCCACGGGCACCTGTCGGTTTACGAGTTGGTGCAGGTCCGGCCCCGCACGTAGCGGTCCTCGAGAGAGAAGCGTGGGAGTGCGGGGCCGGAGCTTCAGGAACTGCTCACCGGTGGCCCTTGAGTCTCTGGTCGGGGGTGCATCGTGTGGTGGAGGTTTGTTAGCTGATGGTCTGGTATCCGGTCCAGTCGCCTGCGACGGGGACCTTTGTCTTGCGGTCGGTTCCGAGGTCGAGGTAGGCGATCAGGCTTGATGCGCCGTCGGTTTTGCGGGTGTACCAGATGTCGAACGCTCCGCTGTGGTCGGCGTCGCCGGGTGAGGTGATGAGGGGGTTGGCGGCGACGGTGAACTGGCTGCCTGCCTGGATCTTGGTGCTGTGGTCGGCGAGGCCGTCTCCGTCGCCGCCGCTTCCCCGGTAGATGAAGATGTCGCCGGTGGTGCGGTCCCGGGCTCCGAGGTCGACGCGGCCGTTGCCGGTGGTGTCGCCGGGCGCGAACAGGTCCATGTTCTTCCAGCCGTCCGTGCCGATGAGGACGGGTTCGCGGTCGGTGTCGAGGCGGTTGTCGGGTGCTCCGTAGTAGAGCCACAGGAGGTTGCCGTTGCGGACGAGGAGGTCGGGGTAGCCGGGGATGTCGGGGGTTCCGTCGTTGTCGACGTCGAGGGGGCCGTCGACGTCGCCGATGGCGAGGATGTCGTCGGCGTCGCTCCAGTGGTTGTTCGCGGGGTCGTAGACGGTCAGTTCCTGGCGGTCGGTGGTGTCGCCCTCGCAGTCGGTGCAGGCGAATCCGAAGCCGTTGTTGGGGTGGATCCACAGGCGGCTGGTGCTGGTGGTGGTGTCCGGGCGCAGGGCGATGAGGTCTTCGTATCCGTCGCCGGTCCAGTCGCCCCGGTGGGTGATCTTCACTCCGGTCCAGTTGAAGTCGGAGGCGGTCTTGGCGTTGTCGGTGAGGGTGCCGTCTCCGGCTCCGTAGTAGCGGTGGAGGGTGCCGTCCTGGTCGACGGCCCACATGTCGGGGTTGCCGTCGCCGTTGATGTCACCGGGGGTGTCGGCCTGCTTGAGGCCGTTGGCGTAGAAGAGGTAGTCGGCGCTGTCGGATTTGTTGCCGGCCTTGTCCAGGCTGCGTGCGTAGAGGTGGTTGGAGCCGGAGGTGGTGGGGGTGAGTTTGACGCTGACGCTTCCTCCTGTGGTGGAGGGTGTTGCGGTGCATACGGTGGGGTCGGTGTCGCTCCAGTACTCGTACTTGGCGACGTCCGCAACTCCTCCGCTGGAGAGGGTGAAGGTTCCTTCGCTGCGTACGGAGCCGGTGCCGGAGGGCCAGCCGTCGGTGCCGTCGGGAAACTGGCTGGAGGCGATCACGGGCGGGGTGCTGGGCCGGTTGGGGTCGAACACGAACCGGCAGCCAGGTTTGCCCGCGGCGGGGGTCCAGTCCGAGGTGGTCTTGCCGTCGTCCGCCCGGGCTTTCCAGGAGAAGTTGCCGCCGGCTGTGCCGAGGTACTTGCTGAGGGTACTTTTGGTGATCTTCAGTTTGGCTACGGTGCCCGAGGTGACGGACACGGTCTGGTTGACGATCATGACGCCGTTGGGGTCGTCGTTGGGGTGGTGTCCGGTGGCCCAGAGGTTGAACTGGACCTTTACGGTGCCGCCGTCCTTGTCGGTGCCCTTGGCGGTGACGAAGATGTCGGTGTTGCCGATGAGGCCGTAGGGGGCTGTGTCTCCGCATCCTTTGGAGTTCTTCGTGCTGGGGATGGTGTCGAGGCCGGTGGGCGCGCTCGGGGGTGTGTTGTACTCGGTTGAGAGCACGGCGGACTTGGCGTCGAACTTCTTCCACCCGTACACGTCGGACTCGTTGTTGGCGGCGAGTTCGAAGATGATGGTGTTCCACTTGCCGGAGGCCGCGTCCTTGGCGCCGGAGGTGACGTCGAAGGCCAGGTTGCCTGCGGGGCAGCCTGATCCCCAGCCCTTGGCGTCGGAAACGCTGTCCAGTTTCTCCCTGCGGGTGGGGCGCTTGTTCCAGGTGGTCGAGGAGTCGATCTCGGTGGTGCGCCAGAGGTCGACGGGCCGGTGGGTGCAGGACCAGGACCAGGTGTTCTTGATCCGGAACGTCGACTTGAGGACCTGCTTGTCGGTGCTCCAGAGGTTCTTGGTGTTCATGCGGAAGTAGGAGCGGGCCAGGCCGTCGGTCTCGTTCTCGTATCCGGCGCGGGCGGTGGAGGTCGAGGAGCCCGAGCCGCCCCAGCCGGCACCGTTGAAGAAGGCGCTGTTGGGGTACTTCTTGTAGGCGATGGTCCACGAGTAGCGGGAACCCTCGACATAGGGGTCGATGTAGACCGGGTACCGGGTATCGGTGCTGGTCATCAGTTCCGTGTCGGGTGTCAGTTCCAGCGTGCCGTCTTTGACTTCGACGGGCATGGCTGCTTGCTGGGCGCCGTGTCCGGGTTCGAACTCGTCGGTGGCCTGCGGGGGGCCGGCCGGCTCGTCAGCGGTCCGGGCCGCCATCCGGGAGGCCGGGGCGTCGGTTGTGGTCGTGGTGCTGTCCCACATGCGGGGTGTGGGGGCGGTGAAGAGTTCCTGGCCGCCGGGGTTGACTGCACTGAGGTTGCCGTGCTCGTCCACAGTGACGTCAACGCCCTGGCTGGACATGCCGTATGCGATGGTCTTCAAGGCCGGGTTGGCCGCGGCCTGAGGGGACTTGACGACCAGGAGCTGAGCGAATCCCGAGGCACCGGCGCGCAGCTTCAGGTCTACGTCGGGCAGCACGTCCGGGTAGGTGGCGGTGTCGTCCGAGATCAGCGGTTCGGGCAGAGGAGTGGGCCAGGACAGGGAGAGGTTGCGGCCGTCGCGGGTGATGGTGGCCAGTGGCCCCCCGCCGCCACTGGAGAACTTGAGTCCCACGCCGGTGGCCGCGGGAGCGATCGTTCCGTCCGGGCCGCGCCGCAGGCTGGTGTCGATGTCCACCAGCCGGTTGCCCTTGCGGGCCCACTGGGCGGTGGCGAACCGCTCCTCGGTGAAGGTTCCTGACGGGTTGGCGAAGACCTGGGATGCCTCGGTGCGCTGCGAGAGCACCTCGACAGGCTCACCGGACTCGGCAGCCCGGGCGAGAGCCTTGGCCTCGGCGGTGGTTTCCGCGACCTCTACCGCTTCCGTCTTTGCCTCAACTGCGTTTGCAGGTAGGGCTGTTACGAGCGGAGTGGCTATTGAAAGGGCGAGTACTGCAGCAAGGGCGGCACTCACTGCGGCGCGTTTCAGTCTCTTCCGGTGGACTCTCATTACGCTTCCTTTTCCATTTACACACAGCGTTCCGCCGCACCCTATAACTCCGATCACCCGGGCCGTAAACGGACCGATGGAGTCACCTCGGGGGTCCACATCCACCAGAACAACAAAGAGAATGAATGAGACAAAATACATCACACCCTTCGATTACATTCCGTTTTAACTTGTACCGGTACGGTGAGAATGTGCAGTTCAGGGGCATCACACCGGCAACCCCGGGGAATCTTTTCTAGCTTCAGGTCTTTCGCGATTGTGGGCACGTCTGATATCGCCGACACCTCTCACCCACGCTCTTCCGGTCTTCTTACCGGAGGGGCTGTTTGCCGTTTCATTGCATGCTGCTAAGGTCCCTCCTTGGTCTTCACATTTATGAACTTCCCGTGGGGGGAATCGGTGCGAGGTTTGCGGGCGAAGTCGTTTCGCCGTTCCATGCGTGCGGTCAACAGACCTGTGCGCACTGTCCGTTGGGTCGCGCTGTCGCTCGTGGCCTATCTCGTGGTGGGGCTGCTGGGCGCTCCGGTGGCCGCCGCAGCCGAACTGGAGCTACTGAAGCTGAAGAGGCCCGACCCGGTCCCTACCTCCGCAGTCGGCAAGCACACGCTCGCCCGTCCCGACCGGACCACCCAGTACGCCCAGGAGAACGTGAAGGGGTCCTGGCCGAAGCCAGGTACCGCACGGATATCCGTGCCGCGCAGCGGTGTCGGTAAGGGCCGTGCCGGCTCCTTGCCCGTACAGCTGAGACCGTCTGATGCCAAGCAACTTGCCGATGGGCGTCCTGAGCAGGCGCAGGTGCAGGTGCTGGATCAGAAGACGGCCCACGCTCTGGGCGTCGATGGAGTCCTCGTGGCGGTCGAGCCTTTGGCGGGCGCTGCGGGGAAGGTCGACGTGCAGATCGACTACAGCGGCTTCCGGCAGGTCATCGGCGGTGACTGGGCATCGCGCCTGACGCTGCAGCAGCTGCCCGCATGTGCTCTGACGACACCGCGGGCCAAGGCGTGCGGTAGGGGCAAGATGCTGCAGACGGTCAACGACACGGAGCAGGCAAGCGTGTCAGCGCCGGTTTCCCTCCCGGCCGCGTCCGACGACAGCAGGCAGGAGACCGCTCCGGTTGGCAAGGCCGCGGCCTCCGATGCCTCGGTCACGGGCTTGTCGGCGAACCGCCAGACTGTTCTTCTGGCGGTCACGGCGGCA
This sequence comes from Streptomyces sp. NPDC059092, assembly GCF_042756365.1. Taxonomy (NCBI): domain Bacteria; kingdom Bacillati; phylum Actinomycetota; class Actinomycetes; order Kitasatosporales; family Streptomycetaceae; genus Streptomyces; species Streptomyces sp. NPDC059092. Next base: position 27,767 of record NZ_JBHZEJ010000080.1, on the reverse strand, counting down.
GCGTCCGGCGCGTCCGGCGATTTCAAGGCCACCTCTCTCGCACCGTCGGCCTCCTGGTCGGCTGGCGGAAGCAACGGTGGATTCGCCTGGACCTACGACATCAACGCCCCCGAGGTGCCCGGCGGGCTGCAGCCCGATGTGTCTTTGTCCTACTCTTCCCAGTCGGTGGACGGCCGCACGGCGGCGACCAACAACCAGGCCAACTGGATCGGTGACGGGTGGTCCATGGAGCCCGGCTTCATCGAGCGCCGGTACATCCCCTGCACCGAGGACACCAAGGACAGCAACGCCACCGGCAAGGTGGGCGATCAGTGCTGGAAGAAGGACAACGCCGTCCTCAACCTCGGGGGCCAGACCACCGTGCTGGTCAAGGATGACTCCGTCAAGGACGATCCTGAGGGCGAGTGGCGGCTGGAAGGCGACGACGGCACCAAGGCCGTCAAGCTCACCAGCTCCAACCGGGGCAACGGTGACAACGACGGTGAGTACTGGCGGGTGACGACTCCCGACGGTACCCGCTACTACTTCGGCTACAACCGGCTGCCCGGATGGGTCGAGGGCAAACCGGAGACCAACTCCACGTGGACCGTGCCGGTCTTCGGCAACCAGAGCGGTGAGCCCTGCCACGCCACCGCGTTCAAGGACTCCTGGTGCCAGCAGGCCTGGCGCTGGAACCTCGACTACGTCGTGGACCCGCACTCCGACGCCATGGCCTACTACTGGGAGAAGGAGACCAACTCCTACGGCCGCAACGTCAACGACACCACCGGCGCCTCCACCGCCACCGACTACACCCGGGGCGGCTACCTCAAGAGCATCGAGTACGGCCTGCGTTCGAACACCATGTACGGCAAGAAGGCGGCCGGAAAGGTCGACTTCACCGTCGCCGAGCGCTGCCTGAGCAACTGCGGCACCTTCGACAAGACCAACGCGAAGAACTGGCCCGACGTACCGTTCGACCAGTACTGCGCCCCGGGTACCGAGTGCAAGGACCGCTACTCACCGTCGTACTGGAGCCGCAAGCGGCTCACCCAGATCGACACCTCGGTCCTGACCGGTGGCACCTACCAGGCCGTCGACACCTGGAAGCTGGCACACGACTTCCCTTCCACCGGTGACGGCACCGACCCCGCCCTCTGGCTCAAGTCGATCACCCACACCGGCCACACCGGCACCGGCGACGTCACGCTGCCCGCGGTCACCTTCAAGGGCCAGCAATTGGCCAACCGCGTCGAAGGAGCCACCACCGGAGGCAACGCCGATCCCGTACCTCCCCTCGTGCGCTACCGCGTCTACGGCATCGACACCGAGACCGGCGGCACCATCGGCATCACCTACTCGGCCGCCGACTGCAAAGCCGGTGACGTCCCCTCCCCCGCCTCGAACACCCGCCGCTGCTACCCCGTCATGTGGTCCCCTCCGGACGCACCGGCCGCGGACTACGAGCCCTACCTCGACTGGTTCCACTCCTACGTGGTCACCCAGGTCCTCGAGTCGGACAACACCGGCGGAGCACCGGTCAAGCAGACCGACTACTCCTACCTCGACGGTCTCGCCTGGGCCAAGTCCAAGGACGACGAGTTCACCAAGGCCAAACACCTCACCTACGACAACCGCAAGGGATACGGACGCCTGCAGGTCCGCACCGGCGCAGGCGCCGACAAGCGGACGCTGAAGGAGTACCGCTACTTCCGCGGCATCGACGGCGCCCAGGTCAAGGACCAGGAAGGGATAGCAGTCACCGACCGTGCGGCCTTCGCCGGCATGACCCGGGAAGAAGCCACGTTCGACGGGGACAGCGGAAAGCTGATTTCCGCAACGAGCTACGAACCGTGGATGTCTGCAGCCACGGCGACCGAGTCCCGGCTGGAGGGACTGCCCGCGGTGAAGGCGTACGCCACCAGCATCGCCTCGGAGAAGACCCGCACCGCAGTGAACACCGGCTGGCGGACCACGAAGACAGACCGCACCTTCGACATCAACGGCCAGGTTCTCACAGAATCTCGGCTCGGCGACACCGCCAAGACCGGCGACGAAGAGTGCACCACCACCAGCTACGCACAGAACCCTGAGAAGAACCTGCTGACACTGCCGTCGGAGGTCAGGACCGTCGCAAAGGCCTGCAACAGCACGCCATCGCTGCCGACCGACCTGATCTCGGTGGCCCGTTACTACTACGACGGCGCAACCAGCCTCACCACCGCTCCGACCAAGGGTGACGTCACTCGCCTCGACGAACAGGACGCGGCCGGCACCGGCTACCTCACCGCTGCTACTACCACGTACGACCAGCACGGGCGGGAGCTCACCGCCTCCGACGCGGACGGCAACAAGACCACCACCGCCTACACCCCGACCGCTATCGAGCCCCCGACGCTGAAGACCGAGACCAACGCCCTCGGACACTCGACGAAGGTGGAGTACGACCCCGCACGAGGAATGGCCACCGCCAACGTAGACGCCAACGGTAAACGAACCGACGCCGTTCACGACGGCCTGGGCCGCGTACTCAAAGTATGGAACCCCGGCTGGCCCAAGGCCGATCACCTCACCCAGCCGTCCGCCGAATTCACCTACGCCATCTCCAAGACCGTCGCCAACTCGGTAGCGACCAGGGCCCTGGCGTACGACGGCACCTACTCCACGTCGTACACGCTCTACGACGGTCTGCTACGTGAGAGAGAAACCCAGGCTCCAGCCGTCGGCACCAAGGACAGGGTCGTCACGGAGACGCTGTACGACACCCGCGGCTTCATCTGGAAAAGCTACTCCCCCTACTACGCCACAGGCGCACCCTCGAAGTCCTTGGCGACCGGAGCCGACAACAAGGTCCCCGCCGCCACGGAGAACCTCTACGACGGAGCCGGCCGGGTCACCACCGCGATCTCCCGCACATTCGGCGACGAGAAGTGGCGCACCAGCAGCGTCTACGACGGTGACCGGACCACGGTGATACCGCCCAAGGGCGGCACCGCCACCACGGTCGTCACCGACGCCCGCGGCCGGATCACCGAACGGCTCGAATACACCAATACGCAGCGCACCACGTCACAGAAAACCAGCTATGCGTACGGCAAGTACAACGAGCCGACCGCGGTGACCGACCCGGCTGGCAACACCTGGACGTACACCTTCGACAATCGCGGTCAGCAGACCAAGGCCGACGACCCCGACAAGGGCGCGACGACCACGGTCTACGACAAGCTCGGCCAGGCCACCTCGACCACTGATGCCCGTGGCATCACTCTGACCACAAGTTACGACCCTCTGGGCCGTCAGCTTGATGCCAAGCAGGGCAACACGGTCCTGGCGAAGTGGACCTACGACACCATCGCAAAGGGCCAGCCGGCCAGCAGCAGCCGCTTCATCGCCGGCAAGGAGTACCGCACTGCCACGGACTCCTACAACGACAGCTACGAGCCACTCTCGAGCACCGTCACCGTCCCCGCCGAGGCGGGAGCGCTCGCAGGCACGTACACGTGGACGTTCGGCTACAACACGTACACGGGCCAGCAGGAATGGATCCGGCACCCCGCCGTCGGGGATCTGCCGAGCGAGCGCCAGACCACCGTCTACAGCGAGGGCAACCTCCCCCAGAAGACCACCGCAGGATCCATCACCCTGGTCAACTCCACCGCCCATGACGTGTTCTCTCGCCCTGTGCGCACCGAGTACGGAACGCTCGGCAAGAAGGTCTACAGGTCTCAGGTCTACGACGAGCACACCGGCCGCATGACCCGCCAGACCACCGACCGCGACCTCACCCCGCAGCGCATCGACGACACCACCTACGCCTACGACCCCGCGGGCAACGTCACCGGCATCACCACCACCAGCGGCCAGGACACCACCAAGAGCGTCGACAGCCAGTGCTTCACCTCCGACCTCCTGGGCCGGCTCGGCGAAGCATGGACCGCCAAGACCAACTGTGCCACGGCCCCGTCAACGGCCACGGTCGGCGGACCGGATGCCTACTGGCAGACCTATAGCTACGACACCCTGGGCAACCGCACCAAGCTCGTCGAACACGCCACCAGCCCACAGACCGGCACGGACGCCACCACCACCTACACGCATCCCGCGGCCAAGGCCGGGCTGCCGCACGCCGTGCAGCAGGCCAGCGTCCAGGGCGGCGCCAACAACGGACAGACGAGCGCCTTCTCCTATGACAAGGCCGGCAACACCACCGAGCGCGCCATCGGTTCCCGGACCCAGAAGCTGACCTGGGACTCTGAAGGGAACCTCGCCACGCTCACCGAAGCCGGCAAGACCACCAGCTACCTCTACGACGCCGACGGCAACCGCATGATCGCCAAGGACGCCGACGGCAGCCAGACCCTCACCCTCCCCGGCGGCAACGAACTCAAGGCCACCAGCGCAGGAACCAAAGAAGCCGTCCGCTACTACACCCACGGCGGCGAGACCATCGCCGTCCGCACCAGCAAGGGCTTCTCCTTTCTCCTCCCCGACCACCAGGGCACCGCGATGGCCGCAGTCGCCATGACCACCCTCGCTGTCACCCGCCGCAAACAGCTCCCCTTCGGTCAGACCCGCACCGAACAAGCCGAACAATTCCCCGGCACTCGCGGCTTCGTCCAAGGCACCAACGACCCCACCGGCCTCACCCACCTCGGCGCACGCGAATACGACCCCACCCTGGGCCGCTTCCTCTCCGTCGACCCCGTCATCGACATCAACACACCCGCCCAAATGAACGCCTACAGCTACGCCCACAACAACCCGGTAACCCAATCCGACCCCACCGGCCTCTGCCCCGCAGACCTTTGCGGCAACGGCTACCCCATCGGCGGAACCGGCACCAGCAAAAACAACCCCACCCGCTACGTCAAAAACGCGTCAACCGGCAACCGCTATGAACTCGGCTCATATATCGGAAAAAACGGCAAGGCCATCAGCACTTCGGGCTACAAATCCCCTCAGCAGGCTAAGGCCCAAGCCGCAGCCAAGGCAGCCGTCCAAGCACAAGCCGCAGTACAGGCAAAAGCCAAAGCAGCAGCACAGGCGCGAGCCGCCAAAGCCGCCAGAGAAAAAGCAGAAGCAGAGCGCCGCAAGAAGGACAGCATATGGGGCAGCATCACGTCAGGTGCAGGAAAGGCATGGGATGGTGCGGCCAGTTGGGTTCATAATCATCAGACAGCCCTCGGATGGGTTGGAGTAGGTCTTGGCATAGCCTCGATGATCACGCCCCTCGGCTGGGTCGCCACGGCTGCGATGGTTGGCGGTTTCGCGTTGGGTGCAGTGACGACGGCCGACTCCTGTGCGTCCAGGCAGTGGGGAAGCTGCGCCATCGGCGTGACGAGCCTGGGATTGGCTGGTGCTGGAGTGGGAGCGGCCAAGATGGCGAATTCGGCGGCTAGAGAAGCCGTCGGACAATGGCTTCCGAAGCGTATACTTCTCAACGCCACCTCCAAGCTCGCCCGAGGAATCAGTCATGGTTTCAACAGCCAATCCATCATATGGACAGGCGCTGGAACTATATCTGGTGGAAACATGACAGACAGAGACTGATGGAAATCCGGGGAGATCTCAAGGATGACAGACAGCACGCTTGACGTGACAGATTTGAAGCAAGGCGACAGGATCCCTTGGGGGGCCCGAATCCGTCTACGGCGCGCCTTCAGCAGAGGCCGCACTGGTGTCCTACTCAGTGCAGATATCCGCGAACCACCTCGCAGCATGTCGCCGAATTGGAGCACCGTGTGGATCAGGAAGGATGAAGAGTCTCTTGCGGCATGCAGCAAAGTTGAGAGGCTTCCCAAATTCGTTGATCTCGATCCAGGGGCACACCGACTAAGCTTCATCGTGACTCGAGGCGGAAAAAGGGGAACGTCTTTCACCAGGACCGTCACCCTGCAGCACGGAGACATCCTTGTCGCACTCTGCGAGCCTATCCAACCGAACGTCTTCTACAAGAAGAGTCCGACTGCCGATATGTGGAGAATCGGCATCTTCCCGAACAGCGTCTAACCTTGTCGTTTATGGTGCGGCATCGAACGCGGATCGAACTTGATCGGTGTTTTCGCAGTTCAGCGGACCTGAAGGCGGCCTTCGTCTGATCCTTTGCTTCGTCACAAGACAGAGGAACAGCGCGAAGGCCGTGGTTGTGAGTTTCGTGGATCAGGGCGTCCTGCGGTATGCGTTCGCCGAAGTGTCACACTTCCGGTCGGAGTTGTACGCGTGTCTGACAGCACGGGGCGACGCGTTGTTCGAGTTGTGCGACGCACTGTTGTGCACGGACGGCCCGGTGCGGAAGCTGGTCGACCTCGCGCTTGCACCTGAACACCGCCGCGGTCACGGAGCCCTGTACGGCGGGCTCAATCAGGGGCGGATCGACATCGCCCGGCTACGTCGGGCGCTGGCCGGGATGCCACTGCCGAGGGCGGCGAACGGCCGGCTGGTGCTGGCCGTGGATGTCTCGCCGTGGCTGCGGCCGGACGCCAACACCTGTGCCGACCGGGCCTTTTGCCACACATTCGGCCGAGGCGAGGGCAAACACCAGATGGTGCCCCGCTGGCCGCACCCGGTGGTGGCCGCGCTGGAAAGTCGGCCAGCCGGTAGATCGCGGAACGCGGGTGGCCACTGGCGAACCGGTGGCCACCCGCGTGACTCGCGAGGCGCTCGGACTCTACGCCTTGAAGACGCCCCGGTTGCAGCGCAGCGCCGCCACGACGATGGCGATGATGACCGCCGTGATGACGGCCGTCCCCACGACCGAGCCGGTGGCGGCGAAGATGCCGCCGAAGCCGGCCACGCCCAGCGCCGCACCCACCGCGAGGGCCGTCTCCTGGAGGGCCGCGGCGCGCGCGACGTCCTTCGGCGGGACGCTGCCGAGCAGATAAGCGTCGCCTGAGGCCATGGAGACGCCGACGCCGAGGCCGATCAGGAAGCTAGCGGGCCACAGGCCGACGAAGGCGGCCACGATGAGGCCGACGGCGCAGGTGGCCAGGCTGACCTGGAGCATGTGCACCGCGGTGAAGCGAGCCTGGAGCTTGTGGAACGCGAACCCGCCGAGGGAGACCCACACGGCCAGGACCGAAACCGGCACGATCGACAGGAGCGAGTCGGCCTCCGCGCTGAACAGGAAGACCGATCCCGTGTAGCTGGCGGAACTCACGACGAGCGCAAGGGAGGGCGCGCCGAGCCGGGAGAAGCTGAGCATCCGTACGTCGATAAGGGGGTCGCGTGAGCGGAGTTGCCGCGTGCAGAAGACCGCCAGGACCAGGCAGCCTGCGGCCGTCGCGAGGAGGCGCCCGAACGCGGCGCCATGGCTCTGCAGACCGGCCACGAAGAGTCCGAAGCCCACGAAAGCGAGGGCGGAGGAGGCGACGTCGACCTTGGTCGACGAGGCTTGTCCCAGAGTGATGCCGCGCAGCAGCGCGGTGGCGAGCACCCCGCACACCAGGGCGACGGCGGCGGGCAGCCAGAAGAGCATCGTGTAGGCGTCCATGCCGACGAACGCCCGGCCGATCAGAGGTCCTGTACCGGCTCCGATGGCGTACGTGGTGATCCACAGGGAGTAGCCGAGGGTGCGCTCCGACGTCTCGGGCAGTCCGCCGATGACCGAGGCGACGCTGGAGACGATCAGCGCGTAGCCGAAGCCTTGGATGAACCGGCTCGCCGTCCATGTCGTCGCCGAGTCCAGCAGGGCGGGACTTGCCCCCGCGAGGGCGAAGACGAAGAGGCCGGTCGCCAGCGTCACGCCGGGGCCCAGGCGTGCGCCCAGACGTGAGCCGAGGACGACGCTGGAGGCGAGGGCGATCGTGTACCCGTCGATGAACCACAGGCGCCATGAGTCGGTCAGGACTGGCAGGTCGTAGGCGATGGAGTTGAACAGTGTGGAGTCCACACCGCCCAGGAACATGGGGACCAGCAGCAGAAGGAAGAGGACCTTCTTCGACACGGCGGTGGGCCGCGCTGGGGCAAGGACAGTTCCGGTCATGGCAGACCTCGTCTCAGTTGGCTTTCTTCGGCGAGCGCAGCATGAGGAGGTCCCTTGCGACGACGCCCGGCAGGACTGCTAAATCCGCAGTTGGTCTTCTCTCTCCGAGCCCGGTGGGGTGTGCGTGCGCCGTGCGGTGGGCTGCAGGGCACTCAGGGCTGGGTTTTGAGGGCGCCATGAAGTCTCCGATTCGAAAGGTGAACCATCTAAGATGGTTCTACCAGTCCGCGATTCTTCCGGCAACCGGCCAAGCCGGTTCCACGCTCCTGCCTGGGGCGCCGCGTGACTCATGCGTCGGAGGTCGCCCCTGCGACGGACCAGCGGCCGGAACTGCGCAAGCCGGGCCCCGGACCGTGCGGCGCCCGGAGAGGGGCGCCGCGGCCGGGGCCACCATGGCCTCACCTGTACGGCGACGGGCGCGGGTGCCCTACATGGCCCGCGGGGAGGGGAATTCGCGGTTGCTGAGGTACTGCGGACGCGGCGCGTCCGCAGCGTAGGGTGCCCCCAGCGTGTTCTCCACGCTGTTGTAGACGATGAAGATGTTCGAGCGCGCGAACGGCGAGAGGTTCCCGTTGGAGCCGTGCAGCAGGTTGGAGTCGAACATCACCGCGGAGCCGGCGGGACCCGTGATCTGCTCGATCCCGTGCTCCTCGGCCATGCGCGTCAGGTGCTTGCGGTCCGGGGAGCCGACGCTGGGGGCGGCCGCGCGGAGCGACTCCTTGTGGTAGTCCTGCGGGGTGGCCCCGACCGTGGGGACGAACGTCTCGTGAGTGCCGGGCATGACCATAAGTGGGCCGTTGAACGGGTGGTTCTCGGTGAGGGAGATCGAGACGCTGAACGCGCGCGGCCGGGGCATGCCGTCCTCGGAGTGCCAGGTCTCGAAGTCGGAGTGCCAGTGGAACGGGGCACCGCCGAACCCCGGCTTGTAGTTGACCCGGCTCTGGTGGATGTAGACCTCGGAGTCGAGTACCTGGCGGGCGATGTTCATGAGCCGGGGCGACCGGAGCAGCTCGGCGAAGATCTCGCTGACCTTCTCGACCTCGAAGACGGAACGGACCTCGTCGGACTCCGGTTCCAGGATGACGCGCTCGCTCGCGCGCAGCGCAGGGTCCTCACCGAGGCGCCGGAGTTCGGAGAGGTAGAGGTCCACCTCCCGCGCGGAGAGCAGGTCGTCGAGGACCAGGTAGCCGTTGGACTCGTACTGCTTGAGCTGCTCGCCGTCGAGCGGGCCCGGAGCCTCCCCCCACACCGACGGGTCCGTCCGCGGCTTGGGAACGGCCTCACCGAGGACCCGGGTCGGATACAGGTCGGGGCGCTGAGCGACAGTCATGTGCTGTTCTCCTTTTCAGGGGAGCGGCGGCTTTTTCTGCCCGCATAGGAGCGCAATTCATCGGCTCGCGGGCGGCCGGAATTCCAAGGACCTTTTTCTCGCGGCTCATTTGGCCCTTCTTCCGACCCTTTCGATACTGCAAGCTCGCAGAGAGCAAAGAAAGAGGCTTCGTGTGTCCTGAATCGTCCTTGGCCGATTCAGGACACTCGAAGTGCACCCTCCGTCCACGGAGACACGGACGGAGGGTGCGCCCTCCAGCAGCGCGGAACCACCTGGAGCGGTTCTCTTGCTTGTCCTCGACATGGCAACCGGCTAAGGTGGTTCCATGTTCGTCAAGCGATTCCCCGAGTTCCGTCTTGGCAAGGTGCTGGCGACCAGCTTCACGGCGACCCTCACAGAACGCTGCGGTGAACCCGTCGAACGCGTTCCCGTCCCCGAGCGGCTGGTCGACTGGTTGGCGGTCAAGGGACTCAAAGTCGATTCGTGCAGCGATTCCCAGCTGGAGCATGCTCGGCAACTGCGTGAAGCGATCCACGAAGCCGCCACCGCCGTCGCGACGCAGGTCCGCCCTCCCGCGGCAGCCGTCCAGGTCATCAATGACTGCAGTACGGGCGGCCAGGCCTCGGCAGTCCTTTCGCCTCGGGGCGAACAGGAGTGGTACCTGGGTTCCGCCTCCGTCGAAGACGCCCTCAGCGTGATCGCCGCCGACGCGGTCGACATCGTCTCGGGCGCGCGCGAGGGGAGGATGGCGTTGTGCGCGTCCCCGACGTGTCGGGCTGCTTTCTTCGACACCAGTCGTGGCGCCACGCGCAGATGGTGCGAGATGAACACCTGCGGGAACCGCGAGAAGAAGGCGCGCTTCCTCGCCAACAAGTGCCAGGACCCGAGCCGCGCCGACTGAAGTTGCACCGGGCGCCGTTCTACACCGACGCCCTCCTGCCCCCTCCGCCCCTTCCCGTCAGGGAGGTGCCCGCCCCAGTCGCACGGTGGCCGGAGAGCCCCGTGTTCGACCGTCGCAAGCGAGCAGCCGTACCGTCGTCGCTCATCGCGACCGCGTCCAACGCCAGCAATCGCCACGCGCGTTGGAAGCGGCCCGCGCCGCAGAGTGCTGCTCGCGAGTTCGGAATGCTGCCGCTCGACAACCGTCGGGCACTGCAGACGACGAGGGCAGGGCGTCGTTGCCACCAGGCTCCCGCACCCTCTCGTCCCGCCACCGCACACAGGTGCAGAGAGGGAAGTACATGCTGGACGTTCTGAAGAACGACGCCACCGCGGAAGTGGTCTACCGCGAGATGCTGGCACATCCGCAGGAGGGCGTGGCCGAGCTGGTGCGCCGGCTCGAATTGACCGAGCAGGAGGTACGGGCAGCACTCGACACCCTCGCCGAGCTGGCCCTGGTGCGGTACTCCCTCGAAGACCCCCAGAGCTACCACGTCGTGGAACCTCACCTCGCCGCGGAGATCATGCTCGCCAAGGAACGGGCCGAGCTCGCGGCCCAGGAGCAGCGCGTCCAAGAGGTCCAGGCCGCCGCGTTACAGCTCAAGTCGGAGTTCACCCAGGAGAGTCCCAAGGACGAGGTGCACCGCCTGACCGGGGTCGACTCCGTGCGCGACTACCTGGCGGCGCTGCACGACAAGGTCCAGGACGAGCTGCTGACCTTCGCCCCGGGCGGAGCGCAGACGGAGGCCAACCTGCGCAGCTCGCGCCCGATCGCGGACGCCCTGCTCGCGCGAGGAGTACGGATGCGCACCGTGTACCTGGACAGCGTCCGCAACGATCCCCCCACGGTCGCGCACGCAGACTGGCTCGCCGAACGCGGCGGCCACATACGCACCGTGCCCTCGCTGCCGAACCGCCTGATCATCTGCGACAAGAAGATCGCCGTCGTCGCCGTCGACTCAGACGACACCTCGGCCGGGGCGGTGGCCCTTCGGACGGCTGGCGTAGTGTCGTCCCTGTACGCCCTTTTCGAGAATGTTTGGCAGGCTGCCCAACCTATGAGAGAGAGCGTCCAGTCGAGTGACGAACAGGGCCTCAGTCCGCAACAACTGGAAGCCCTGAGGCTGTTGTCTCTCGGGCACACCGACGACTACGTTGCGGCGCGGCTGGGCGTGTCAGGCCGCACGGCACGCCGGATCGCCACGACGCTCATGGGCCACCTCGGCGCGCGAAGCCGGTTCCAGGCCGGCCTGCACGCGGCTGCTAGGGGCCTCATCCGGCCGTGACGGCCCGCACGTCGCCGATCGACAAGCTGTCGAAAGGGAATGACCATTCGGACAGGACACCTCACTCATGTACCTCGTACAGCTCACCCTCGTACCCTCGGGTGATGCCCACCCGCCCGCTGAGATCAAGCAGGCGCTCCACGACGCGGCGCCGGACGTCGTCGAACACGTCAGCGTTCACACCCAGACGCGGCCCCACCTTGTCGTCAGCCTCTTTCTCCGCGCCGCCTCCCTGGACGAGGCCGAGGCGGCGGCGAAGCGGATCTGGCAGCACGCGACCACCAACTGCACCCCTCTGGCCGCCTGGTCCCTGCGGCGGGCCGAAGTGCCCCTCCACCCCTACGACGTGGAGTGAGCCCGGCTCCTCTCGACGCCCGTGCCACGCGCCGCCGCTGCCCGCGCCCGGGCGGTGCGTGGGACCTGCATGCACATTTTTGCGTGTCCCAAACGGTCCAGCCTGGAGAATGTCGCGATCGCCGTGGCCCTTTGGCCGGATGACCAATCCGACCGCAGTCCTGAACAGGTCAGGACCCATTTAGGACAACCGTCCGCCCTTCCTTCGCCGCTGCGAACATCGCAGACTCGTTATCGCCGGACAGTAAACCAGCGAGAGGCGAGTCATGAAAGAGCGAATGTTCATCTCCGACAGCTCACCGGTGGAGAGGGGAATTCCTTTCCTCTCACCCGAAGACGACGGCGGGTGGCAGTAACCGTATGACGACCTCGAAGAACAGTGTCCAGGGAAATTCGATGGCGGATCTCGCCGAGGAGTACGGCACCCCGCTGTTCGTCTACGACGCGGACGTCCTCGCGGACACCTACCGCACGTTGCGCGGCCTGCTCCCCGCCGGCGCTGACATCTTCTACTCGCTCAAGGCGAACCCGAACATCAGCGTCTGCGCCCTGCTGAACTCGTACGGTACGGGAGCCGAGGTCTCCTCCTACGCCGAACTGGCCACCGCCCTGCGGGCGGGAGTCGATCCTGGCGACATTATCTTCCTCGGCCCCGGCAAGGACGAGAGGGAGCTCACCGCGTGCGTCGAAGCCGACATTCACGCGATTGTCTGCGAGTCACTGGACGAGCTCGACCTGCTCGACTCGCTGTTGGCAGCGGCAGGACGTGACGACTTCCCGGTGCTCCTCCGGGTGAACCCGGCCTTCGACAGCAAGGGGTCCGGGCTGGCCATGGGCGGCAAACCTCGGCAGTTCGGCATCGATGAAGCCGAACTGCGCGGTTCCAAGCACCGCCTCGCGGCCCTCCGTAACGTCCAAGTGAAGGGCGTGCACGCGTACATGGGGACGCGGTTTCTTAACCACGAGGACGTCGTCGAGAACACCCGGCGCATCCTCGCCACCGCAGAGGACCTGGCCGGACAGCTCAGCTTCCCCCTGGAGACCGTCGACTTCGGCGGCGGACTCGGCGTCGCCTACTTCGAGAACGAGAAGGACTTGGACCTCGATGCGCTGGGCGCCGGCCTCGCGGAGGTCATCACCCCCTTCTCGGCTCGCAACCCGGACTGCCGGATGATCATGGAACTGGGCCGCTTCCTCACCGCCACGGCCGGTACGTACGTCGTCCGCGCCCGCTACGTGAAGGAGTCCATGGGAGAGAGCTTCGTGGTGGCCGACGGCGGCACGAACCACCACATGGCAGCCGTCGGCGTCGGCAGCTTCGTCAAGCGCAACTTCCCTGTCCGCCACCTGGAAAACCGGACCGCCGGAGCCTCGCGCCTCTACAGCGTGACCGGCCCCCTGTGCACACCCAACGACGTCGTGGCCAAGAAGGTCCGCCTGCCGGAAGTACGGCCGGGAGACCTGCTCGCGGTGGAGCGGTCCGGAGCCTACGGACCGACCGCCTCACCCGGCCTCTTCCTGAGCCACGGCTTCCCGGCCGAGGTGCTCGTCCACGGCGGGCGCGCCCATCTCATCCGGGAGCGCGACACGACGAAGGACCTGCTGGCGAAGCAGCGCCTCGTCGATCTCCGCGCCGCGTCCGCCTGAACACGTGATCCGAATGGACACCTGATCCGAATGAGAACCGCAGCGAAGCAAGCTGCGCGAGTCGGACTGGACGTACTCGACCGCTCCGAACTCCGCCGCCTCATCGAACGATCCTGGTTCTTGCGCTTCAGTTTCGCCCCGGAGGAAATAGCCCACGCCGAGACCCTCGGCGAAGATCGCCGCCTGGAATTCCTGGCCGGTCGGTTCGCCGCCAAAGAGGCCCTCCTCAAAGTCCTGGGAATCGGTTTCCTACAAGGTGTGACGCCACGGGAGATTTACGTGGAGCACACCGCGCGCGGCGCCCCTGTCGTCCACCTCCGCGGACGAGCCGCGCAACTGACGCCGTCATCCGTCTCGGTCTCCATCACTCATAAGCACAACGTCGTGGCCGCCGTCGCCATCAGCTTCCCCGAGGCCCTTGGTACGACCGCCGACGACCCCACCGACAAAGCCGCCGGGAACGGATGAACCGAACCCACTGCACCGAAGGAGCTTGACGCCGTGCCGCCGCCGAACACTCCCACGACCGCGACCATCGGGACCAGTACCCGCGACGAGCGAGAAGCGCAGACCACCGCCTTCCTCCGCGTACGCGTCGGCCAGGAAGAGGCTCACTACGGGGGCAATCTCGTCGACGGTGCGCGCATCTTGCGCCTGTTCGGCGACCTCGTCACCGAGATCACCGTCCGCACGGACGGCGACGAAGGACTGCTGGCCCAGTACAGCGACATCCGTTTCACCGCACCCGTGAGGCCTGGCGACTACATCGAGGCGCGCGCACGGCTGGTGCGCCAGACTCGACTGCGCCGCGTGGTCGAGCTGGAGGCGCACAAGGTCATCCGCGCCAGCCCCGAAGAAGCCGACAGCGCCGGCGAGGTCCTCGACGAGCCTCAACTCGTGTGCGCTGCGACCGCCACCACCGTTGTACCCCACCGCCGGGCACACACGGCCACCGCCCGCACCCCCACGGCCGAGGAGACCTGATGCCCCGCACTCCGCAGCTCCTGCACGAGATACTGGACCGAGCCGCCGACCGCGATCCGGAGTCGGCCGCACTGAGCTCACGCGATCGCGGCCTCACCTACCGGGAACTCGCCACCGCCACCACCGCCATGGCAGCCCGCCTGCGGCGCGAGGGCCTGCGGCGCGGCGACCGGATCATCGTCACCGCCTCCGACGGCGTCGGCATCGCCATCCTGGTCTACGCCGCCTCGCGCGTCGGCGCCGTCTTCAGCGTGCTCCACGAACAAGTACGCGGCGGGCCGCTGGAACACGTCCTGCACGACTGCGAGCCCGCGCTGCTGGTCTCCGACGACCTCGGCGCCGGACGGACCGCCGCCGAGCACGGCGTCCGCTCCCTCGTGCTCGACGAGCTCGTGCGCACGGCACTCGACGCGGACACTGCCGAGGCCGCTCCCCCCGCCGGCCCGAACGCCGTAGGCGTGGACCCCGTCAGCCTGATCTACACCTCGGGCACCACCTCCCTGCCCAAGGCTGTGGTCAGCACCCACCAGCAGGCGCTATTCGCCGCCACCGCGATCCAGGAGTGCCTGGAGTACCGCAGCGACGACGTCGTCTACTGCCCGCTCCCGCTCTCCTTCGACTACGGCCTCTACCAGGTCTACCTCGCGGCCCTCAGCGGCGCCCGACTCCACCTGGCCACGGTCGCCGAGGTCGGCCCCCCGCTGCTGCGCAGCCTGGAGGAGGCGGGCGCCACCGTCCTGCCCTCCATGCCCTCTGTCTCGGACCGACTCGCCTGGCTGCTCAACCGCAGCAGCGGGGGGCCGAGCCGCCTACGCCTGCTCACCAACACTGGTGCGGCACTCTCCGAGCCCACCATGAGCGCGCTGCGCGCCGCCCTGCCTCACCTGCGAATCCAGGTGATGTACGGCCTCACCGAGTGCAAGCGCACGGCGATCATGCCCCCCGATGGAGACCTGGACCACCCGGGCTCCTGCGGGCTGCCGCTGCCAGGCACCGAGGTCTTCATCGTCGACGATGACGGAGACCGGCTGCCCGCGGAAGAGATCGGCCAGATCGTCGTCCGCGGGCCTAACGTCATGGCCGGGTACTGGCGCCGCCCCGAGCTGACCGACGAGCGCTTCCCGCGCACGGAGGGACTGTTCCCCGAGCTGCACACCGGCGACTACGGCTGGCAGGACAAGGACGGCTACCTCTACTTCTCCGGCCGCAGGGACGACCTCTACAAGGAGCGCGGGTTCCGCCTCAGCACCACCGAGGTCGAGGCCGCCGCGACCCGGGTCGACGGAGTGACCTCTGCCGCCGTACTGCCTCCCGAGGGCAAGCGGACCGCGCTCCTCGCCGTCGTCGCGGACCTCACCGCCGACCAGGTACGCGAGGGCATGCGGGACCACATCGAACCCTTCAAGATCCCGCGCCGCTGCGTCCGCCTCGACGCCCTGCCCACCAACGGCAACGGCAAGGTCGACCGCAAGAAGCTGGCCTCCCTGATCGAACAGGACCCGCCCGCCTCGGCCACCACAGAGGCCCTCCAAGCGTGCCTGGGCCACTGACCCCCGTACGCCCCATCAGAGCAACGCCCGAGAACGACAGCCACCCGACACACGTGAGGAACTGACCATGGACCGCCAGCACGTCGTCACCGCCCTCGAGAACGCCCTCACCGACGTCCTGGAGCGTGCCGTCACCGGTCTCACCGGCGACGTGAAGCTCTTTGCCGACCTGCACCTGGACTCCACCACCATGCTCGAGATGCTCATGTTCCTTGAGGACTCCATCGGCCTGGTCGTCGACCCGGAGGAGCTGGACGCGGACGACTTCGTCTCCGTGGACACCTTCACCGACTTCGTCCTCGCCACACAGGGCGAGCAGGTCGCGGCATGACGCTCACCCAGCCCGACCTCAGCGTCTTCACGACCCTGGAGTCCGAGGTACGCAGCTATTGCCGCAGCTGGCCCACCGTGTTCAACCGCGCGCAAGGCAGCCGGATGTACGACGAGGACGGGCACGAGTACCTCGACTTCTTCGCCGGGGCCGGTTCTCTCAACTACGGCCACAACAATCCCGTGCTCAAGCGCACCCTGCTCGACTACCTGCAGCACGACGGCGTCACCCACAGCCTGGACATGTCCACCACGGCCAAGCGCGCGTTCCTCGAGTACTTCCAGAACACCGTGCTGCGCCCGCGGGACCTGCCCTACAAGGTCATGTTCCCGGGCCCGACCGGCACCAACGCCGTCGAGGCCGCCCTCAAGCTGGCACGCAAGGTCAAGGGCCGCGAGTCGATCGTGTCGTTCACGAACGCCTTCCACGGCATGTCGCTCGGCTCGCTCGCCGTGACCGGCAACGCCTTCAAGCGGGCCGGCGCCGGCATCCCGCTGGTACACGGCACCCCCATGCCGTTCGACAACTACCTCGACGGCAGGACCCCGGACTTCATCTGGTTCGAGCGGCTCCTGGAGGACCAGGGATCGGGCCTGAACCAGCCGGCCGCCGTCATCGTCGAAACGGTCCAGGGCGAGGGCGGCATCAACGTCGCCCGTGCCGAGTGGCTGCACGCCCTCGCCCAACTCTGCCGCCGGCACGACATGCTGCTCATCGTCGACGACATCCAGATGGGCTGCGGCCGCACCGGCGCCTTCTTCTCCTTCGAGGAGTCGGGCATCACGCCGGACATCGTCACCGTCTCCAAGTCCATCAGCGGCTACGGACTGCCCATGTCGCTCTGCCTGTTCCGACCGGAACTCGACGTGTGGGAGCCGGGCGAGCACAACGGCACCTTCCGCGGCAACAACCCGGCCTTCGTCACCGCGACCGCCGCCCTCAACACCTACTGGAGCGACGACACGCTCGAGCGGCAGACCCTGGCGCACGCCCAGACCATCGAGGCCGCGCTCCACGACACCGCCGTACACCACAGCGGATCGGCCTACCGCGGCCGCGGGATGGCCTGGGGCCTGGAGCTCGCCGACCCCCGGCACGCGGGGCGCGCCGCCCGCCGCGCCTTCGAACTCGGACTCCTCGTGGAGACCTCCGGGGCCCACGACGAGGTCTTGAAGCTGCTGCCCCCGCTCATCATCACCACCGACGACCTCGACGAGGGACTGCGCACCGTGCAGCGCGCTGTCTACGAAACGACGTGACCGCGCCCGCAACCGACATGAGAGACACACGAAAGAAAGGCCCCGACCTGACATGACGATCACCATGCCCACTGCAGCCTCCACAGAGCCGAACACGGCCGAGAAGAAGCGGGCCGTCTTCCGCGCACCGGTCCCTCAGGACGCACCCGCCGTGTGGAAGATGGTCGAGGACACTCCCGGCCTGGACTCCAACAGCCTCTACTACTACTCGCTGTGGTTCCGGGACTTCGCCGACGGCTCGCTGGTCGCGACGGTGGACGACGAACTCGTCGGCTTCCTCACGGGCTACCGCCGCCCCGAGGAACCCGAGACCTACTTCGTGTGGCAGACCGCCGTCAACCCGCGCCACGGCATCCCGTTCCTCGGCGTCAAGCTCTTCCAGGAGGCGGCCGACCAGCAGGTTGCCAACGGCGCCCGGTACGTCGAGGCCACTGTCTCCGCCGAGAACAAGGCGATCATCATGGTGCTGAAGCAGTACGCGAAGAAGCACTCCGCCCCCGTCGAGACCTGCGTGCTCTTCCCCAGCTCCCTCTTCGCCGACAGCGAGGGCCACCACGACGAGGTCCTGTACCGCATCGGCCCGCTGACCGCCGGCTGAACCAGGCCGCCCGTCACTGGTCCGAGCAGCACCGCATCCGACGACTGGGAGCCGACCGCCATGGCCACGCAACCCACGACACTGCACCTCGACATCAACAACGCCTACTTCCGCATGGACTCCGAGGAGGTACGGAAGGCACGAGACGCCCACTGGTACGCACGTACGGACTGGGGCATCGCCGTCCTGCGCTACGAGGACAGCAGCGCCCTCCTGAAGAGCCCCCTGTTGACGCAAGGATCGGCCAGGTGGCCCGCTCAGCACGGGGTCGTCGAAGGACACTTCGACAAGTGGTGGCAGAAGACCCTGCTGGTGCTGGAGGGCGACGAGCACAACAGGATTCGCCGCCTGGTGAACCCCGCCTTCTCACCTCGCCGGATAGCGCCCCTGCACGCGAAGTTCCAGGACCTGGCGGACGGCCTGGTGGACGAGTGGATCAAGGACGGGCGCACCGAGTTCGCGAGCCGGTTCGCCGCACCGTACGCGACCAGGATTCTGTGCGTGATGCTGGGCATCGACGAGAACGACTGGAAGAAGGTCCACGAACTCGCCTCTACGATCGGCCTCGGCCTCGGCATCACCATCCAGGAGCACATCGCCCGGATCGACCAGGCCATCGTCGAGCTGACCCAGTACGCCGAGTCCCTGGTCCGCAGCCGCAGGGAGTCTCCCAAGGGCGACATCCTGAGCAACCTCGTGGACGCGAGGGACGAGGACGCGGGCAAGCTTTCCGACGAGGAGCTCATCAACCTCATCATCCTGTTGATCTTCGCGGGCATCGACACGACGCGGAACCAACTGGCCCTGAGCGTTGAGGCGTTCTCCAAGCAGCTCGACCAGTGGGAGAAGCTGGCATCGGACCCCGAGCGCTACTCGGCCGCGGCGGTCGAGGAGGCACTGCGCGTCAATCCGATCGGCCGCTGGATCTCGCGCGAAGCAGCGGAGACGTTCCAGTACAAGGAGCGCACGATCGAGAAGGGGACCACGCTCCACCTCTTCACCATGACGTCGGCCACCGACCCGGCTGCGTTCGACGACCCTGACCGCATCGACCTTGACGCCGAGCGCTCCCCGCACTTCGCGTTCGGCGGCGGACTGCACCACTGCCTTGGGCACTTCGTCGCCCGTGCGGACATCGGCGTGGCCCTCTCGACGCTGGCCGCACGGCTGACCGACCTGCGCATGGGGGAGGACGCCAAGTGGCTGCCCGATTCCGGCAACACGGGGGCGGTTGCGCTGCCCATCACGTTCACCTCGCGTTCCTGAACCGCGCTTCCGATCGGAGGAGACCATGAAGATCACCGTTGACGAGGTCAAGTGCCAGAACCACGGCCTGTGCGCCATCTCGGCGCCGGATCACTTCGAGCTCGACGCCGACGGGAAGCTGGCGTACCAGGAGACGTTCGGCGAGGAGAACCTCGACGCGATCGAGGATGCCATCGACTCGTGCCCCTTGCAGGCGATCGTCATGGACCGTGACGCCGCATGACTGGCGCAGCGCCGCGCATCGGCATCGTCGGCTCCGGCATAGCCGGCCTGCGGGCGGCCCAATCGGTCCTCACTTGCGAAACCGGTGCCAGGGTCACCGTCTTCGGGGACGAGGCCCACCGTACGTACAACCGGCCGGGACTCACGAAGAAGCGGTACCCGCCGTCGCCCGACCTCAGGGCGGCCATCACCGAGGACCTGAGAGTCAGGGGGGCCGAGACCAGCGCGCTCGACTGGCACCTGGGCACCCGCGTCGAGGCGGCGGACCTGCGCGGCAGGGTCCTGCACCTGAGCACCGGCGGAACGTTCGCCTACGACGGCCTGGTAGTCGCCTCGGGAGTACGCCCGAGGACCGCCGCCCGTGACGACGAGGAGTGCGCCTCGCACGCGCACAGGACGCTGCGCGGCCTGGACGACGCGCACTCCATCCACCAGGAGCTCCACAGAAGAGAGGTGGTGACGATTGCGGGCTCCGGGTTCGTCGCGTGCGAACTGGCCTCGTTGGCCAAGGAGTACGGCTGCGACGTGGTCATGCTCGAAGCGATGAGGCACGGGCCCTTCGAGAACATCCTGGGCGAGGACGTCGCGCGAGCGCTCGGACGCTGGGTCACCGCGAACGGCGTCACCCTGCTGACAGGCGAGGCCGCGAAGGAGCTCCTCTGCGACCGCTCGGGAAGGCGCTCCGGAGGCGGACACTCGGCGTCGCTCCCCGGGACGGCGTCCGAACGGCCGCTCTTCATCGAGGCCATCGGCAGCGTTCCCAACGTGGAATGGCTGGACGGGAACGGCCTGGACCTGTCCGACGGAGTACGGGTCGACGAGTATATGCGCGTACCGGAGTGCGAGGGCGTTTTCGCAGCCGGCGACATCGCCCGTTATCCCGACCCGTGGGGCGCGGAAAAGCTTACCCGCATGGAATTCTGGAAAAATGCGATTGACACCGGAAATATCGCCGGGAAGGCGCTAGCCTCGTCTCTGGGATACGGATCAAAGATGACCCGGATCGCGTACTTCCCCAGCATGGCTACCGAAGTGTTCGGACTTCGCATCCAGATCGCGGGGAACTCCAGGAACGCGGACTCCATGGAGATCGTTCGCGGCGACCTCGAACGCCCCGGTGACGGAGTCCTCGTCACGTACCTGCGGGAGAGCGCGATCGTCGGGGCGGCCTACCTGGATGAAGGGGCCCGGTTCAACCGCCTCTACATCGAGCTCCTGAAGTCGCTGAAAACGCGCTAGACCTATCGAGCTCACCTCATTTGTCACAGCACCAAGAATTCGTGAACGATCAGGAGGAATATCATGCAGGTTCATAGGATTTCGGAGATCGAAGGTACTGAGCGCGATGTCACGGCGGCAAGCGGCGCATGGCGCAGCAAGCGCATCCTCCTGGCTTCGGATGGATTCGGGTACTCAGTTTCCGAGACCGTCGTGTACGCCGGAACCGAGACCGACATCTGCTACGCGAACCACGTGGAAGCCGTCTTCTGCATCTCCGGGAAGATGATTCTGGTCGACCGCGACGAGAACGAGGAACACGTCATCACGCCCGGCACCCTCCACATCCTGGACGACGCCGACAACCACACGATCAAGCCGATCGAGGACAGCACGTTCCTGTGTATCTTCACCCCGGCCCTCACTGGCCGTGAGGACCACGACGAGAACGGGGTCTACCCGCTGCTGACGGACGATGTAGTGGAGGCCACGTAGGCCGCACCGCGACCCCCGTGCATCCCCGGAGTCCCTGCCAGGCCGCTGGCAGGGACTCGGCGTCACCGCGTCCGGGACGGCGCGGCGGGTTGCCCTAGGACGGGCCGGGTAGGTGCGCACGATCATGGATCTGCCAGAAGGGAACCTACAGTGAAAGTCCTGTGGCTCACTGCCCATCCCGAACCTCGTTCCCTGAACGGCTCCTTGTTCCGCGACGGTGTCCAACACCTCCTGGACCAGGGGCACGAGGTGCGCACCAGCGACCTGTACGCGATGAAGTTCGACCCGGTCGTCAGGCCCAGTGACTTCTCCCACCCCGACGGTGAGCGGCTCATCGTCGGCAGCGCGGCCCAGCAGGCTTTCGAACGGGGCACGTTGTCCTCTGACATCTCCGTCGAACACGACAAGTTGTCCTGGGCGGACACGCTCGTCGTGCAGTTTCCGTTGTGGTGGTACGGGATGCCGGCCATCCTCAAGGGCTGGTTCGACCGCGTCTTCGTCGGCGGGTTCGCCTTCGGCGTCCGCGACGCCCGGGGGCGCCAAGTGCGCTACGGCGAGGGGGCGCTCGCGGGTAAGCGTGCGATGGTCGTCGTCAGTGCCGGTGCCCGGGAGGCGAGCCTCGGTCCACGCGGCGTCAACGGTGAGCTCAACGACCTGCTCTTCCCTCTCCAGCACGGCACTCTGTGGTACACGGGGATCGAGGTCCTGCCCCCGCTGCTCGTCCACGGAGCCGACCGCGTGGACGAGGCCGCGTACGTTGTCCACGCGAACGTCCTGCGCCAACGCCTCGAGGACCTTCCGCACACCGGACCGTTGCCGTTCCGCCACCAGAACGGCGGCGACTACGACGAGGACCTGGTCCTGCGCCCCGAACTCAACCCGCACTCCACAGGAACCGCCGCTCACTACTGCACCGAGAGCTGACGACGAGTCCGGCCTCGTCAGTCGCCGTGGAAGAACAAGGCGAGCGCCTAGCGGCTCCTGCGCACGATCCGCTGCTCGACGACCCGCATCACCAACCTCGTCCAGGCCGTCCTCACCCTGCACCACACCAGCTCGATCACAAGTTGAAGACGGACCCGCAGGAGCTCACAGCCATGGAAGACTGAGGCGTATGCAAAGGTGGAACGCACGGGGAGCAGCATCCTGGGTGGGCCCCTTGGTGTTGCTGGCCGTCGGCTGCTCGACGTCGACCTCACCCCCGCCGGATTCGCCATCCTCCTCGGCAAGTCGGCCGGACGCTTCTGACACGACGAATGCGGCCTGCCCCGACACTGCGCCGGTCCCTTCCGGCTCCGTACCCGTCGCCGTGCGTGACTTCGACAAGAAGAGCGAGTGGTACGGCGCTGATGACCTATGGGTGGCCAAACCCCGCCTTCTGGATCACACGGACGAACGCGAGGAGAGGTACCGCACGAAGTACGCGTCGATAACGCTCGATGCTCAGGGGCGGGCGACTGACCGGAAGGGCGCCCCGCAGGTCGATGTCGAACGCCTGTACCGATCCGGCTCCGCGCGCGGCAGTACCGGTGGATTTGCCACGGCCGACGGCGACCGGCAGTGGTGGCCGACGGTCATCGACTTCCCCGAGCCCGGCTGCTGGCAGGTGACTGAAACGCTCGGCTCCACCGAAGTCCGTTTCACCGTGAATGTCGCAGCACACTGAGCGAGTCCGCGCTCAGGATCGGGGTACCTGACGGACCGCCCGGGGGACGTCTCGTGTCGACTACGGGCGCTGTCCAGGCCCGCACATGTCCCCCGACCTGCTCAATCTGAGGTTGGCAAAGCCTCATTGCCGCTGTGGTGAACCTCAAGGCTGGCGCCATGAGCATTCAGGAGTGGAGTCGCCTTCGCCAGTCAGTAGGCCAATCGGCTTATCGGGTTCGCTGATCGCAACGTCGATCATGCTGCGACGAAGCCTGTCAACAAACTTCCCAGGACAGCGAGAGCTGCCCAGACGGTTGCAGATGAGTACCACTCGCCCGCCAACGTCATGCATCCGTCCAGTCCTCGCATCTTGTCAGTTGTCGCCGCCGTGGTCCTCAGAGAGCATCTGACGCAGACGAGCACGAGCCTTGTGGACTTGGACGTGCGCCGTGCTCGGCGTGATGCCCAACAAGTCGCCGATCTCACTGGCCTGGTGGCCCTCGGTGTGCAGAAGGAAAACCGCGCGTTGACGTGCCGGCATGCGAGCTATCGCAGCGTCGACCGCGTTCATCAGGTCGATGGTGCCCAGCTCGTCGTCCACTGCGGGAGCCATGGCCTCCAAGGCATTGTCAGTGAGTAGTGGCTCGCGAGTGCGGCTGCGCAGGTAGTCGATGGCGAGATTGCGCATCGCGGTGAGGAGGAACGCCTTGGGGTTTCTGATCTGGGACCACCTGTGTGTGATGACCCGGAGGAGAGCCTCCTGCACGATGTCTTCGGCGGAGTGGTGGTCAATCGCAGGGAAGGCGCATCTCAAGAAGCTGACCGCAGCCGGTAGTTCTGTCTTGTAAAACTCGAGCAGCGTGGTTTCGGGCATGGCCGACGGGGCCGAGGTGGTGTCCGCCTCGGCCCCTGGCCTGTCAATTCGTCCCGCAGAACTCAACGCGTGTCCGGTCGGTGCTCCGGCTGAGCCGACGGGGGTTGGTCGCCCCAGGCCACGTTCAGTGACCCCCGGAGGTTGGCCATCCGCAGCAGCGCCTGACCGGTCATGGCCAGGAGCTGAACGCCCAGAGCCCAAAGGGCCCCGGTGTGTGCGTGCTCGACCGAATCCGCCCAGTCCGACTGCGCCGGCAGCAGGGGATCGGCAAGGCCGGTGACGACAGCAAGGGCGGCCGTAATCCACGCCCGGATCCGGTGAAGGAAGGTCCGCGGTGGACGGGGACGGTCACCGGGACTGCCGGTCCCGGACCGGGGTGGTGCGGTTGCTGCCGGGGGCTCGCCCCCGGCAGCAGGGATGGTGCTCATAGCACTCCAACTGTCGTGTCCGTCATGGGTCGCCTCGGTCGTCACCCTCGTCTCCACGGCATCGGGGCCGAGGGGCTGGCAAGGCACCGAGGGTGATGGGGCCGTGACGTCTCAGGAATCTGCCAGTGCCGATCCGCAGATTGCAATCGGATCTTGAGGGTGTTCACCCAGAAGGGGGAATACGGGCATGCCGATAGCGCCTGCCACCCAGTTGTGGTAGGCGCTATCGGCGATCCGACTGCGGGTGCCTTGCCGTGGAGCCCGACGGCGGATCATGTGACGGACACGAAAGTTCGTCACTATTTAGACGATGCTGACGCGTGGATTCTTTACTCGGTTCGCCAGATTTTTTTGCCGGATCGACGGGCGGATCGTGTGGGATCCCTGCCGGAATCGACGGGCGGATCGTGTGGAACCCCTGCCCGAATCGTGCCAGATCTCTACTCGGATCGACGGAGAGATAGTGTGGAATCTCTGCCCGGATTGACGGGGCAGGTAGGTGTTCGCGACGTGGCGCTCTCAATGCCGAGGGCGGTCTCGATCTTGTCCGCGTGGAAGCAGAGGGCCGCGCTGAACGCCTCGCTGGCTGGGGCGATGCCGAAATGGGCTGCCAGGGCATCCTCGACGGTCTCGTCGCACTCGTCGAGGAACTGTTCCAGCTCTCGTAGCAGCCGAGCGAGCGAGGCGGCCTGGTTGAGGCGGTGCAGCAGGCTGTGGTCGAGGCGCACCGCGTCATCCCGTTCCAGCAGGGCGAACAGGGCGTCAACCGTGCGTTCCCGTGCGGTGTCGGGACAGCTGGGCAAGTCGGCCAGGAGCAGGATGAGGGGGTCGTCGCGCAGCAGGTCGGCAAAGAGCGTGGCATCGCTGCTGGCGCGCCAGGCGGGGATGATGTGGCGGGCCTCGCTGTCGCCGATCCACAGCAACTGGCGCTGCGGTTGCGGCCGCAGGTTGCGCATGCGCAGGAAGTGAGCGGCAAGGATCTCACGGTAGCTGTCGTGGGCGAATACCCAGCGCAGGTCACCGGTCGGAACCAGCAGGCTTGACTCGGTCACCTGACGCAGATTCCACAGGGTGCACGGGACACGGCCACCCAGGTGCCCGGGTTCGTCGGAGTCGTCGAGGCGTGACAGCCGCAGGTCTGCCGACGTAGCCGAGTAGTCGGTGACGGGGGAATCAGTCACGGCGGTGTACGGGCCGAACTGCATCGTGGCGGCCAGCCGGGCCGCGACTGCCAGCAGGTGTTCAGGGGATGCCTGAGCCTGCAGCTGACGCAGGTCGGTCGAGCGACGTTCTTCAGCGCACAGGCGCAGACGGCGGCGCGGGTGAACTCGTCGATGATCTTGATGCGGTCCCGGCGGATACGGCAGGAGTCAGGGATCCAGCCGATGTGCAGCGGGACTTGCATGCGCTGAGGCATCAGGCTGGCCGTCTGTGACAGCGTCCGTGTGAAGACCTTGGCCGCGTCCTGGCTCGGGTGGACGGTCAGGACGCGTCGCAGGTCGTACCGGTGCATGGCGTGGAGGAGGAGCGCTTGAGCGGCTGCGCTTCGCAGTGATTCGGCGGCTGGCCGGTGCGGGAGCCGGCTGAGAGCGTTACGCAGGCCAGTGTCGGGCACCGCGGCGGTGACGATGCGGTAGTCGCTGAGCAGTCCTCGGTCCGACGGTGTCGGCCAGCGATGTCTCGAACGCCGGTTTCTCGTACTGGTCCAGGCCCTGTCTCGTCGTGATCACGGTCTGCAGACCGGGGGACTTGCGGCTGTACGAGGTGTTCTGGATGACGAGTTGGAGATGGCGGCGGGCAGGGAGCAATGGGCTGCCGGGCATGACTTCGCCTGACTCTGCGGCGATGTGGCCGTACTTGAATCCGTCAGCTACCGCGAGAGACCACCGCGGCAGGTGTTGATCACGATGGGCCGCCACGAGCGTGTTCTAGAAGGCGAAGGTGACGAAGACGCTGACCGAGGCTTGGGCGTGCAACGAGGTCTCGGCCAGGTGCTGTGGGCCATCGACCCTCGTCACGACGCTGGAGAAACCTGGTGCCTCATTCTGCGGGTCGTCCCAGAGCCCGAGGTACGTTCCGCCTTGCCCTTCTCGTCTCCATGCCCGCGCTGTCCCCTCCAGGACAGCCGGAACGCCAGCTGCAGAGCACCGACCAGCGGCTGCTCGACCGCGTCCACCGTCAACTGGCCCCGTACCAAGGGCTCGACGAGTTCTTCACGGCCGGCAAGGGTTCTCCGGATGCGGAGCCTCGACACTCACGAGAGCACGGACGGCATCGTGAACAGTGCACACATCTGGTATCCAGTCCCTCATCGACAGCTATTGCGCTGCCGCGGTCCGCCGGAGCCCGTCAGATGCTCACGGCACCCAGCAGGGTGCCTGCCCGGTCGTTGTCGATCGTCTCCACCGATGCGGTATGGACCGTTCCTGGCTTGGGCGGCTCGGGAGCAGACGACTTCACCTCGGGGACGGGGTCACCGAACAGGTCGTAGAGATCGGGCATTTCGGTTCCGTTCCATTCGTAGGGCGCGTGTCACGCGCGCTGAGATCGATGCCTACCAGCACGATGAAGAAGGTAAGCGCGGCGACGACTGCCAAGGTGACGGCATCGCGGAACACCGTCAGAAACGTCCTGACCGTTTCTTCTCCGATGCTCACCAGTCCAACGTATGCCTCCGCCAGGTTTGGTCGCATGGGCCGAGGCCCTTGCGCGGCGAGCCGGGTATCGATACGTCCGAGGACAGCCCTCGCCGAAAGGATGGACGCCGCACCCGCGACCGAGAGGAGAGCGAGAACGCATGCGAGTGCCCACAGGGTAATGAGCGACCAGTGCCGGTCGAGTACTCCGGAGAATCTACCCACGACAGCCGCGGTCAGCGCGAGGGAGACTGTTGCGAGAGCGCCCGCCCGGTTGCGGATCCGATCGAGGTCGGCCATTTGCCGGTCGAGCTGGCGGCGGCCCTCCTCCACCAGGAGACCGAGTTCGTCCTCGGTCAGGGGCGGCATATTTCGGGCGTGGGGCTCGGGTTCAGCGAACGTGGGCATCGTGTGCCCGGGGTGAAGCAGGGCTGCGCAGTAGTGGAGGTAGAGGCGGGCTTCGGCGAATCGCCCTCGGATGGCAGTCATTCATCGCCCTCGCAGCCAGCTGGCCATGCGGTCGGCGATCTGTGAGGTCATGCTGGCGGGCAAGAAGAGCCACTGGCCGCCAGGGTTGAGGTCCGCAAAGGCAGGACCAGCAGCGTCAACGATCCAGTCCTGGCAGGTGAAACCGGTCTGAAGGCACTTTGAGCTGTACTGAGTTTCGTAGAGTCCGGTGATCTTGGCTCAGGCGGACTGCGGGACTTGTTCCAGGCTCTGCCAGAAGTCCCGTTCGTACTCGG
>NZ_JBHZEJ010000079.1:0-37787 GCF_042756365.1 Streptomyces sp. NPDC059092 | reverse complement strand
CCGGCCGCGGGCGCCGTGCGGGATGAGTGCGGGGTGGGGTGGGGCGCGCTGCTCTCGCCCCCCCCCACCCCTCCGTCGTGTTTCTCGTTGTTTTCCGCCGTGGCCGGTACGTCTCGCCGGATGCGGCAGCCGGTACGGCCTAGGTGAGACGGCGCG
The DNA here is from genome assembly GCF_042756365.1 of Streptomyces sp. NPDC059092. Classification (NCBI taxonomy): domain Bacteria; kingdom Bacillati; phylum Actinomycetota; class Actinomycetes; order Kitasatosporales; family Streptomycetaceae; genus Streptomyces; species Streptomyces sp. NPDC059092. The sequence goes on along the minus strand of NZ_JBHZEJ010000079.1, from coordinate 37,631 downwards.
CCGCGCGCCTCAGGTCGTACTCGTGGACGATCGCTTTCGCATGGCCGTACGCGAGGTCGTGCTCACTCCTCAGCCAGCTCACCTTCTCCTCGAAACGGAAGAGAGAAGGGCCGTCCTCGACGGTACGGAGCCAGTCGGAGATCTCACGACCGGTGCAATGGGGGATACGGGCGAGCAGGTTGCGGTGGGTCTCTTCGGAGAAGACAAGGGACATCGGCGCCTCCGGACGCTCTGCGCTGCTTGCTGGTCCTTCTGGACGGGATCCTTTCGGTCCTTCGGGTCCTTCTGGTCCTTTACGCCCACCGTGCCTGAGCCGGGAGCCGTTGGCAAGGGCTGTTGGCAAGCCGGTGGCCGTGCGTCCCGGCAGCCGCGTAGGGTCGGGCGGGTGCTCGATACAACGCCGCTGACGGCTGCCGTGGACCGTTTCGCCGACCGGCTGAGGACCGCCCCGCAGAGCCGGCTCCAGCGTGGCGCCGCGGCCCGCGCGCTGGAACTGGCCAGGGAGTTGTCCGTACGGGCCCAGCGCCTGGAGAGCCCGGGGACGGCGGTACGGATCATGCCGGACGCCGGTGTCTTCGCCGTCGCGGACCAGCTCACGGTCGCCGCCGGGGACCTGGCCGAGGCACTGCGGACGGCCCCGTCCGAGGCGGAACTGGACGAGGCCGTGCGGTCGGTGGGGAAGGCGGTCTCCGAGGCGTCGCTCTGACCGCTCCGGCGGGTCTTTCCGGCGGGTCCTGCGGTCGTACGCGGCCGGCCGGCCGTTCGTACGCGGCCGGTGGGCCGCGGTCCGTCAGAGCGACGCTATGACGCGGTCCGCCAGGATGTAGATGTGCTCGGCGCCGGTGTCACCGTGCCGGTAACCGTCCCCGCCGCAGGAGAACGTCAGGGTGTACGCGCCCGAGACACCGGACCCGCCCAGCAGGAACGGGGCCTCGCCCTCGCGCAGCGCGTCGGAGAGACGCTCGGCGGTCTCGCGGTGGCCCGGGGTCATGCACAGCGTCGTACCGTCGGCGAAGACGTAGACGTCGAGCGTGCCCAGCGGGCCGGGGCGGACGTCGGCCAGCGCCGTACGCGTCTGCGCCAGCTCTTCGAGCCGGGCGACGGTGCGCTCGTGGTCGGTGACGACCGGGGTCTGCACGGGGACGAAGTCCGGGTGCGAGGGGTGGCGTCGGCGGGCGGCGGCCAGCTCGGGGGAGTCCTCCGCGAACTCGACGGCCTCGCCCATGCCGGTCATGCCGCCCATGCCGAGCGTCGTACCCATCGGCTCCGACAGTTCGCCGGACGCGGAGTGGCCCGGGTGGCCCGCGTGGTCGTCGAACGACTCCGCGGCGTCCAGGTCGAGCGCTTCCAGGGCCTCCAGCGACTCCAGGCCGACGAAGTCCATCTGGCGCGGCACGTAGAACGGCGTGTCCTCCGCGCCGAGGCCGGACAGCCCGCCCAGCATCGACGGGGCGTCGGTGGCGTCGCGCGCCTCCTGCGCGGCCCAGAAGGCCCGCGCCTCGGCCAGCTCGCGCTCCCGCTCCTCGGCCAGGGCCTCGGCGACAGCGGTACGTATGGCGTCGGTCTGGGCAGGGTCGGACGCGCTTCTGGCCTGCGGGACGGCGGCGGTGAGGCCGCCGGGGTGCACCGCGGCCAGGTCGCCGCGCAGGGCGCTGACCTGCCGACGCAGCGAGTGAGCGGCGTGCAGGGCAGCGACGCCCACGGCCGTGGCGGTGGCCGTGGTCAGCAGCAAGGCAAGAGACAAGGTGCTCACTGACTACTCCCGATTCCGATCGATACCCCCGACTTCCTACCTCAGCTTGTCGAGGGCGGGGACCGCGCGGCAGTGCATTACGTCATGAAATGGACAGGTCTTTCGGCCTTATGTGCCGCCGGTTCACCGCCCTGACCAGGGCAAACGAATCTCCCCCGGGCATAGGTCACATCCTGGGGGAGATTCAGTCACGACTGGGGATCGAGGGGTGGTGGGGTCACCTTTCCGGACTACTTGAACACGTTGAGTGAGCGCTCCTCCGGAATCGGCTCAGCTCAGCCGCTCGTGCTTCTGGTCGTGCTGGGCTTCGCCTCCGCTGCGGGCAGGTGCCGCCCTCGTACCTCGGGCGACCCCTACCCTCCGCTGCGGCTCAGCTCAGCCGCTCGATCACCATCGCCATGCCCTGGCCGCCGCCCACGCACATCGTCTCCAGGCCGAACTGCTTGTCGTGGAACTGGAGGCTGTTGATCAGTGTTCCGGTGATCCGCGCGCCGGTCATGCCGAAGGGGTGGCCCACGGCGATCGCGCCGCCGTTGACGTTCAGCTTCTCCAGCGGGACGCCCAGGTCCCGGTAGGACGGGATGACCTGGGCCGCGAACGCCTCGTTGATCTCGACCAGGTCGATGTCCCCGACGGTCAGTCCGGCGCGGGAGAGCGCCTGCCGGGACGCCTCGACCGGGCCGTATCCCATGATCTCCGGCGACAGGCCGGTGACGCCGGTGGAGACGATGCGGGCCAGCGGGGTCAGGCCCAGCTCGCGCGCCTTGGTGTCCGACATGATCACGAGCGCGGCGGCGCCGTCGTTGAGGGGGCAGCAGTTGCCGGCCGTGATCCGTCCGTCGGGGCGGAAGACGGGCCTGAGGCCCCGCACGCCCTCCAGGGTGACGCCCGCGCGCGGACCGTCGTCAGCGGAGACGACCGTGCCGTCCGGCGTGGTCACCGGGGTGATCTCGCGCTCCCAGAAGCCGTTCTTGAGGGCTTCCTCGGCGAGGTTCTGCGACCGTACGCCGAACTCGTCCATCTCCTCGCGCGTGACGCCCTTGAGGCGGGCCAGGTTCTCGGCGGTCTGCCCCATCGCGATGTACGCGTCGGGGACCAGGCTGTCGGCGCGCGGGTCGTGCCACTCGGCGCCCTCGCTCCCCGCGACGGCGGCGGTCCTCGCCTCGGCGTCCGCGAAGAGCGGGTTGTGCGTGCCGGGCATGCCGTCGGAGGAGCCGTTGACGGAGCGCGAGACCATCTCGACGCCCGCCGAGATGAAGACGTCGCCCTCGCCCGCCTTGATGGCGTGCAGGGCCATCCGGGAGGTCTGGAGCGACGAGGAGCAGTAGCGGGTGATCGTGCACCCGGGAAGGTGGTCCATGCCGAGCTGTACGGCGACGATACGGCCCAGGTTGTGGCCCTGTTCGCCGCCCGGCAGGCCACAGCCGAGCATCAGGTCGTCGATGTCGCGCGGGTCCAGCTCGGGGATCCTGTCGAGCGCGGCGCGGATGATCGTGGCGGTCAGGTCGTCGGGCCGCAGCTCCTTGAGCGAGCCCTTGAAGGCCCGGCCGATCGGGGAGCGGGCGGCAGAGACGATCACGGCTTCGGGCATCACGGCTCCAAGGGTGCGGGAGTGGCCACAAGGGCAGGGCTCACTGGGAAGTTACCCGTACGTAGTGCGCGGGTCACCCGGCCCGACGTGTGATGCGGGCCTCTTTTCTAAGCGCTTGCTCATCCGGTTCCGCGCCTCCTCACGCCTCCCGTCCCACCTCGTGCGCCTCCGCCGCGCTCGGATCCTCCGTGCCCGGATCCTCCGGGGTGGCCTCCGCCGGGGTGGCCTCCGCCGGGGACGGCAGCGGGTGCCGCCGGCGCCGGTGCTTGAGCAGGGCCCACGGCGCCCGGACGCCCGTGACCTCCGTACCGGCGCGGGACGCCGCCGCCGAGGCCGCCTTCGCGACCGGCAGCATGTCCTCGTCGCGCGCGGCGTCGAGGTGGTCCGTCTCCGGCCACAGGCCGAGCACCGCGCAGAGGGTGGGCAGGACCGCCATGGCGGCCGTCGCGTACCCCTCCGCCGACGGGTGGTAGTTGTCCGGGCCGAACAGCTCACGCGGGTTGGCCGCGAACTCCGGTCCCAGCAGGTCGCCCAGCGAGACCGTACGGCCGCCCTGCTCCACCGCCACGATCGTCTGCGCCGCCGCGAGCTGCCGGCTCGCCCGCCGGGCCAGCCAGCGCAGCGGCTGGTACACCGGCTCGATCGTGCCCAGGTCGGGGCAGGTCCCGACGACCACCTCCGCGCCGGCCGTACGCAGCCGCCGTACCGCCGCCGCCAGGCACCGTACGGACTCGGTCGCCGGCATCCGGTGCGTGACGTCGTTCGCGCCGATCATGATCACGCAGACGTCCGGGACGCGGTGCGAGGCGGAACCGGGCCCGGGGCCGGGACCAGGACCAGGCCACGCGCCCGGCTCCGTCAGGAGCTGGCTCACCTGCCGCTCCAGATCGTCGGACCTGGCCCCGGGGAGCGCCACGTTCCGCAGGTCGACCGGGCGTTCCGCGACCGCCGCGAGACCCGAGGCGAGCAGCGCCCCCGGGGTCTGCCCCGCCCGCCGTACGCCCTGTCCCGCCGCCGTGGAGTCACCCAGCATGCCCATCCGCAGCGGCTCCGTGTGGCCGAAGGCCAGTCCGTACCAGCCGTCGCCGCTGGGCGGTACGGGAGCGGTCCCGCCGCCCACCGACCGCTTCGCGAGCTGGACCTCCGCCAGCACCACCCCGACGCCCGCCGCTCCCAGCAGGCCGATGGACCCGCCCCCGTAGGCCGCGCCCGCCGCGATCCGTCGTGCCACCCTCGCCCTCGACACAGTGCGAGCCTCCTCGTCGTCTTACGCACGAGTACGTACACCAGCTAACTGCCCCGTGGGTACGGTCGCCCAATCTCACCCGCGGGCGCATACGCTGGCCGGACCATCACGGAGACCCCGGAGACAACGGTGCAATTCCACGACTCGATGATCAGCCTGGTCGGCAATACCCCGCTGCTGAAGCTGACCAGCGTGACCGAAGGTATCCAGGCGACAGTCCTGGCCAAGGTCGAATACTTCAACCCCGGCGGTTCGGTCAAGGACCGGATCGCCCTGCGCATGATCGAGGCGGCCGAGGAGAGCGGCGAACTGCTGCCCGGCGGCACGATCGTCGAACCGACGAGCGGCAACACGGGCGTCGGCCTCGCCATCGTGGCCCAGCGGAAGGGCTACAAGTGCGTCTTCGTCTGCCCCGACAAGGTCTCCACGGACAAGATCAACGTACTGCGGGCGTACGGCGCCGAGGTCGTCGTCTGCCCCACGGCGGTCGACCCCGACCACCCCGACTCGTACTACAACGTCTCCGACCGGCTGGTGCGTGAGACGCCGGGCGCCTGGAAGCCGGACCAGTACAGCAACCCGAACAACCCGCGCTCGCACTACGAGACCACCGGTCCGGAGCTGTGGGACCAGACGGACGGGAAAATCACCCATTTCGTCGCGGGTGTCGGCACGGGCGGCACGATCACCGGCACCGGCCGCTACCTGAAGGAGAAGAGCGGGGGCCACGTACGGATCGTGGGCGCCGACCCCGAGGGGTCCGTCTACTCGGGCGGCTCCGGGCGGCCGTACCTGGTCGAGGGGGTCGGTGAGGACTTCTGGCCGACGGCGTACGACCGTACGGTCACGGACGAGATCGTCGCCGTGTCCGACAAGGACTCCTTCCGGATGACGCGTCGCCTCGCCAAGGAGGAGGGTCTGCTCGTCGGCGGCTCCTGCGGGATGGCGGTCGTCGCGGCGCTGAAGGTCGCGGAGGGGCTCGGCCCGGACGATGTCGTGGTCGTCCTGCTGCCGGACAGCGGCCGCGGCTACCTCAGCAAGATCTTCAACGACGAGTGGATGAACGACTACGGCTTCCTCGACCACGAGGGAGACACCGCGAGCGTCGGGGACGTGCTGCGCCACAAGGCGGGCCCGATCCCGACCCTCGTGCACATGCACCCCGAGGAGACGGTGGGCGAGGCCATCGACGTCCTGCGGGAGTACGGCGTCTCCCAGATGCCGATCGTGAAGCCGGGCGCCGGCCACCCGGACGTGATGGCCGCGGAGGTCATCGGCTCGGTGGTGGAGCGGGAACTGCTGGACGCGCTGTTCACCCAGCGCGCCTCGCTCGGAGACCCGCTGGACAAGCACATGTCGTCCCCGCTGCCGCAGGTCGGCTCGGGCGAGCCGGTCGCCGACCTGATGGCCGCGCTGAGCGGTTCGGACGGCGCGGACGCGGCGATCGTCCTGGTCGAGGGGAAGCCGACGGGCGTCGTGAGCCGGCAGGACCTGCTGGCGTACCTCGCCGGAGGCATGGCCGGCGGTTCGGTCGGCGGCGCGGTCGTCGGCGGCGCGGTAGGCGGCGCGAAGTAACCGCTGGTGGGTGGCCGGAACAGGCCACCCACGGACGGTCGGCGGTGATGCGGAAGCTCGGGTTCGCGAAAGTGGTACGAGCGCGACACGTGCGCGCAGCACTCGCTTAACACGGGCCCTGCATAGTCGTTGTTGTCGGCGTCAAGGACTTCCGGAGCGGCTCCCGGACCTCCATGGACGCCCGGACACGTCAGCCGGCCCTGACCCGGACCGTGTCCCTCGCGGGGACCGCCGTCGTCCCGCCCCCCGGCAACGGGGGTGCGGCGGTCCCCGCGACTATCTCCGCCACCTCTGCCGCGTCTGCGGTCTCCGCTGCTTCGGCTCCGGCGCGCTCCCGGTCCGCTCAGTCCTCCCAGCCGGACTCCGTACGCCGCCGGGGCGTCCGGGACCAGCCGCGCGACGCGTGCACCGCGTTGACCGCGACGATGCCGATCCAGGCGACCGCCAGGCCCTTGAGGCCCGCGTTCACCACGGCGATCGCGGTGAGCGGGACGGCGAGGATCAGGGAGACGAGGCCGAACCCGAAGCGCTCCCCGAACCCCTCCGCCGTCGGCGACGACGGCGCGTTGCCACGGGCGACGACCATCTGTTTCTCGGCGAGCTGACGCCGCACACGGCGGTCGACCGTGCTGTCCAGCCGCTGCTCCACCTTCTCCAGGAACGACTCGACGAGCGCGGAGTCGTACTCCGCCCCCAGATCGACGCGCGCCTGGAGTGTGGCGTCGAGTTCCCTCTTCAGCTCAGGATCGCGGGCTTCCATCCCCGTACGGTACGGAGCGGGCGCCGTCCCGGTCATTGGGGTTACCCCCCGTCTTCGCCCTGTGGCGGACCACCGGCGTCCCGGGGACCGCGGGTGTCCCCGGGGGCCGCTACTTCTTCGTCAGCCCCCGCTCGGCCGTCCACTCCCTCGCCACGTCCTCCGGGTCCTTCTTGTCCTTGTCGACCTTGCGGTTCAGCTCCGTCAGGTCCTCCGTCGACAGCGCGTTGCCCAGCCGGGCCAGCGCCTTGCGTACCGTCGAGTCGGCCTTGCGGTCGGCGATCAGGGGGACGATGTGCTGCCCGGGGATCAGGTTCTTCGGGTCGGTGAGCACCACCCAGCCCTCGGCCGCTATGTCGGTGTCCGTGGTGAACAGGTTGGCGACGTCCACGTCCCCCTTCTTCAGCGCGCCCTTGACCAGCGGCCCCGAGGAGTCCAGCGACTTGAACTCCTTGAACTCCACGCCGTAGACCTCCTTGAGCCCCACGACACCCACCACCCGCTTCTTCACCTCGGGTGCCGCCCCCACGACCAGCTTCCCGTTCTGCTTCGCCAGGTCCGCCAGGGTCCGCAGCCCGTACTTCTCGGCGGTCGCGCGCGTGACGGCGAAGGCGTCGGAGTCCTCGGCCTTCCCGTACGGGAGGACCTGGAGCCCCGCCGGGAGGGCGACGGCCAGGGCGTTCTGCATGTCACCCTCCTCCGTGGCGGTGGCCTTGGGGGAGAGGTAGTGCAGCAGCGCGCCCTGGTACTCGGGGAGCAGATCGATGTCGCCGCCCTTGAGCGCGGGGATGAGGATCTCGCGGGTGCCGAGGTTGGGGCGGACGTTCGTCTTCACCCCGGCGGCGCCGAGGACGGACGCGTAGAGGTGTCCGAGGATCTGGTTCTCGGTGAAGTTGGCGGTGCCGATGGTGATCCCGTCCGCGCTGGAGCCGCCGCCTCCGCTCCCACCGGCCGCGCTCCGGCCGTCGAGGGAGGTGATGCCGCCGCCGCACGCGGCGAGCACGGGGACGGAGGCCGCGGCGAACAGGCCGCCGAGGAGGGTGCGCCGGTTCATCGGTGCGTTCATTGGAAGGTCTCCCGGAAGGGTACGGAGAAGGCGAGGAGGGGGCGGGTCACGCGGGCATGCGGGTCACGCGGGCGTGCGGTGGCGGAACAGGACGCGCTGGAGCCCGGAGAGCGCCAGGTCCAGGACGACGGCGACCACCGCGACCAGCACCGCCCCGCCCAGCACCTGGACGAGGTCGCGCTGGGCCAGACCGTCGAAGACGTACCGGCCCAGGCCGCCGAAGCTGACGTACGCGGCGATCGTCGCCGTCGCCACCACCTGGATCAGCGCGAGCCGCAGCCCGGTCATGATCAGCGGCAGCGCGAGCGGGATCTCCACCTGGAGCAGCACCTGGTGGCCGCGCATGCCCTGGCCCCGTGCCGCGTCCTTCACCTCCGGGTCGATCGCGCTCATCCCCGCGTACGTGTTCGTCACGATCGACGGCACCGCGAGCGCGACCAGCGCCACGTACACCGGCGTCATGGAGAGCCCGCTGGCCAGGAAGACCAGTACGACCAGCCCGACCGTCGGCAGCGCGCGGCCGAAGGAGGCCAGGTTGATCGCGAGGAACGCGCCGCGCCCCGTGTGCCCGATCAGCAGTCCGACGGGCAGCGCGATCACGGCGGCGATCAGGGTCGCGAGCAGCGAGTACTGAAGGTGCTCGGCGAGCCGGTGGCCGATGCCGTCGGACCCCGCCCACTGCTCGCTCGCGGTCAGCCAGGAGCCGAGGTTCTTGAAGAGTTCGTACATGACGGGTCAGGCCTTCCCGCTCGATGACCGGATCCTGGGGCGCCTGGTCCAGGGGGTCAGTACGTACTGGACGCCGACCAGAGCCGCGTCCGCGACCAGCGCGAGCAGCAGGGTCAGTACGACGCCGGCCACCACCGGGGTGGGGAAGTTGCGCTGGAACCCGTCGGTGAAGAGCTGGCCGAGGCCACCGTCACCGATGTACGTGGCGACGCTGACGAGGGAGATCGACATGACCGTGGCGATCCGCACGCCCGCCATGATCACGGGGAGGGCGAGCGGCAGCTCGACGGTGAGGAGCGTACGGAGCGGGCGCGTGCCCATCGCCACGGCGGCCTCGCGGGCCTTGGCCGGTACGGAGTCGAGTCCTTCGACCGTGTTCCGCAGGAGGACGACCAGCGTGTAGATCGTCAGCCCGATGACGGTGGTGGTCCTGGTCAGCCCGGAGACCGGGAGGAGGAGCACGAAGACCGCGATGGACGGGATGGTGAAGAGGACGTTCGAGACCCCGAGCAGGAACCCGCGCAGCGGGCGCACCCGGTGGGCGAGGACGGCGAGGGGGAGGGAGACCAGCAGCCCGAGGAGTACGGCGGTGAGGGCGGCCTGGAGGTGCGAGACGGTGAGGGTGGCGAGATCGCCCGCGTGGTCGGATATCCACGACCATTGGATGGTCATACGGCCGCGTCCTCGGCCGTGGCGTCGTCGGCGTCGGGTGTGTCCGCTGCCACCCCCGGGCCCTTGGTGATACGGCCCGCCGCCGCCACCACGTTCTGCGACGCCGCCTCCCGGTGGCTGCGCCCGGCGTGCTCGTGGATCGCCTCGCGCGAGGTGACCCCCGTCAGCACGCCGTCCGCGTCGACCCGGGCTATCAGCCCCGTGGGCGAGGCGATCGACTCGTTCAGCGCCGCGAGCAGCGAGTCCGTGTCGCGCAGCGGCCGTACGGGGGCGAGGGGCTCCCCACGCGCCGAGCTGGTGCCGGAGGGCGCGTCCGGGTCCAGCCAGCCCAGCGGCTCGCCCTTCGCGGAGACGACCAGGTGCGGCCCGCTGCCGCGCGCGGGCGCCGCCGCGTCCTCCCGTACCGTCGTCGCCCGCTGGACCGGCACCCGTGCGAGCGTCGTCAGCGACAGCAGCTTCAGCTCGCGCTCCGCGCCGAGGAAGTCGGCGACGAACGCGTCCGCCGGGCGGGCCAGCAGCTCGGCGGGTTCGGCGCACTGGACGAGGTGGCCGCCCGTACGGAAGACGGCGATGCGGTCACCGAGCCGTACCGCCTCGTCGATGTCGTGCGTGACGAACGCGATGGTCTTGTTCAGCTCCTGCTGGAGGCGGAGCAGCTCGTCCTGGAGCTGGGTCCTGACGACCGGGTCGACCGCGCCGAACGGTTCGTCCATCAGCAGCACCGGCGGGTCGGCGGCGAGCGCCCTGGCCACGCCGACGCGCTGCTGCTGGCCGCCGGAGAGCTGGTGCGGGTAGCGCTTGCCGGCCTCCGCCGTCAGCCCCACCGTCTCCAGCAGCTCCGCCGCCCGCGACCGCGCTTTTTTACGGCCCCAGCCGAGCAGCAGGGGCACGGTCGCGATGTTGTCCAGGACGGTGCGGTGCGGGAAGAGTCCCGACTGCTGGATGACGTAGCCGATGCCGCGCCGGAGCTCGGCCGCGTCCTGGTCGAGGATGTCCTTGCCGCCCAGCCGGATCGTGCCGGAGGTCGGGTCGACCATCCGGTTGATCATGCGGAGCGTGGTGGTCTTGCCGCACCCGGAGGAGCCGACCAGCACGGTGATGCCCCCCTCGGGCATCTCCAGCGTCAGGTCGTGGACCGCCGTGGTGCCGTTGGGGAAGCGTTTGTTCACCGCGTCGAATGTGATCATCAGTAGTCCCTTGAGTCGCCTGCCCGCGTCCCGTACCCGCGTCTCTTGCCTCGCTGCATATAGTCATGCAGAGTTCTTGTTCTCTGAATAGATTGTCAATGCCTGCGGGTAAATCACAGGTTACGGATGACCGCAGGGCGAGACGCGAGGTTCGAAAAGAGGCGTTTGAGCATGATGTCGTCCCGCATGGCGGAGCCAGAGGGTGGTGGGGGTACGAGTCCGGCCACTACGACTATTCCATCCATTGTCGTGCTCGACGGACAGAGCCTCCCGGTGGCCGACATCGTCCGGCTCGCCGACGGCGCCGCCCGTCCGGTCCCCGGGACCGAGGCGATCAAGCGCGTCGAGCAGAGCTGGCACGTCGCCCGCGAGCTGGCCGCGTCGGGCCGGGTGTACGGGCGCTCCACCGGCGTCGGCGCCAACCGCACCGAGGCCGTGCCCACCGAGGCCGCCGCCGACCACGGGCTGCGCCTGCTGCGCAGCCACGCCGGCGCCATCGGGGATCCGCTGCCCGCCCGCGAGGTCCGCGCCATGCTCGCCGTACGCGCCAACCAGCTCCTGGCGGGCGGGGCCGGGCTGCGGCCCACCGTCGTCACCGCGCTCTGCGACGCCCTGGAGACCGGCGCGTACCCGCTGGTGCACGAGTTCGGCTCGGTCGGCACGGGCGACATCGCCGCGCTGGCGCAGATGGGCCTCGCCCTCGCCGGGGAGCACCCCTGGCGGCTCGCCGACGAGGACGACGGGCGGCCGGGCGGCGGGCCGTCGGCCGGTGAGCGGTCGAACGGTGAGCGGTCACACGGTGAGCGGTCGAACGGCGGGCGGTTCACCGGTGGTCGGTTCACCGGCGGGCGGGGCGGGTACGCCGGGCGGGGCGGGCCGCCGCCCCCGGCGCAGCCCCTCGACAACAACGACGCCCTCGCCCTGATCAGCAGCAACGCCCTGACCCTCGGCCAGGCCGCGCTCGCCCTGGACGAACTGCGACGCCTCGTCACCGCCACCGAACTCGTCGCCGCCCTCTCCCTGCTGGCCGTCGACGGCTCGTACGAGGCGTACGCGGAACCCGTGCACGCCGCCCGCCCGCACCCCGGCTCCTACGCCGTCGCCGCCGACCTGCGCGCGATCCTCGGCGCCCCCGAACGCCCGGGGCCGCCGCTCGGCCGCATCCAGGACCCGTACGGCTTCCGCTGCGTCCCGCAGATACACGGCCCGGCGCGCGACGCCGCCGACGCGTTGGAGCGCGCGCTCGCCGTCGAGATCAACGCCGCCGCCGAGAACCCGCTGATCCGCCCCGGCACGGACGCCGAGCCGCTGCCCGCCGCGTACCACCACGGCGGCTTCTACCTGGCGCAGATCGCCCTGGCGCTGGACCACTTCAGGCTCGCGCTCGTCCAGACCGCACGGCTCTCCACCTCGCGGCTCTCCGCGCTCAACGAGCCCGGCTTCACCCGCCTGCGGCCCTTCCTCGCCGACGCGGAGCCCGCCAGTTCCGGCGTGATGATCCTGGAGTACGCGGCGGGCGCGGCCCTCGGCGATCTGCGGGCGTTCTCCGCGCCCGCCTCGCTCGGCCACGCGGTGCTCTCCCGTGGCGTGGAGGAACAGGCCAGCTTCGCCTCCCTGGCCGCCCGGCAGACGCTGCGTCTCGCCGCCCCGTACCGCCTGGTCGTCGGATGCGAACTCGTCGCCTGCGTAAGGGCGTTGCGTCAGCGCGGGCTGCGTCCCGAGCCGGATCTGCCGGTCGGCAGGGCGTTCGCGCTGGCCGAGTCCGTACTCGACGCGGAGGTGGGGGACCGGCCGTTGACCGATGATGTGACGGCGGCGGCCACGCTGCTCGACCGGTTCACGGAGCTGGCGAACGACCTGACCGCCCACCCGCCGGCCTTCCACGACCGACCCCAAGAAGGGAATTGAGGGAATCTCGCATGAGCGACAGCCCCGCCGCCCGGCTCCAGCAGCTCTTCGAGGGCCACCGTCTCACGCCCACCCAGCGGCGCATCGCGCACAGCATGGTGCGTCAGGCGGTGGACGCGCCGTTCCTGTCCAGCGTCGAACTGGCGGAGCTGGCCGGGGTCAGCCAGCCCTCCGTCACCCGCTTCGCGGTCGCGCTCGGCTTCGACGGCTACCCCGCGCTGCGCCGGCACCTGCGGGAGGTCGCGCCGGGCGGACGGGCCGAGGGGGAGACCCCGTACAACGAGTACCAGCAGGCCGTGCGCGGCGAGATCGAGAATCTGCGCCGGCTCGCCGAACTCCTCGCCGACCCCGAGCCCGTGGAGCGCGCGGGCAAGCTCCTCGCGGGCTCCCGCCCGCTGCCGGTGCTCGGCCTGCGCGCGGCCTCCTCGCAGGCGCGCGGCTTCGCCTACTTCGCGGCCAAGGTCCACCCCGACGTACGGCTGCTGGACGAGGGCGGCACGATGCTCCCCGACCGGATCGACACGGCACGGAGCGCGGGCGCGAGCGCGCTGCTCTGCTTCGCGCTGCCGCGCCATCCTAAGGAGGTCGTGGAGGCGCTGGCGTACGCGCGCTCGGCGGGGCTGACGGTGGTGACGGTCGCGGACTCGGCCTTCGCACCGGTCGCCGCCCACAGCGATCTGCTGATCCCCGCGGCGGTGGGCACGGGCCTCGCCTTCGACACGGCGTGCGCGCCGATGCTGCTGGGCCGGGTGCTGCTGGAGGCGATGTGCGACGGGCTGCCGGACGCGCAGGCGCGCCTTGAGGAGTTCGACACGCGGGCGGCGGCCCGGGGCCTCTTCGTGGAGTGAGCGGGGCGTACCGGGGCCGCCGGAAGCCCGGGTTCCGCCGGTTCTCAGGAAACCCTCAGAGTGCGTGACTAACCTGCCGCCACACAGTTGGCAGCACGCTTGAGGAGGCGGCAGGCCGTGGGGCGCGCAGGACAGTCTCTGGTACGGGTGGCGGTCGTCGTACGGGCCGGGGCGGCCCCTTTGTGGTGGCTGGGGGTGCTGGCGGCCGGGATCGGGTTCCTGATTCCCGGGCTGACCGGGCGCCGCGTCGGCGGGTACGCGGGCGCCTGGCGGCCGGGATCGGGTTCCTGATTCCCGGGCTGACCGGGCGCCGCGTCGGCGGGTACGCGGGCGCCGCGCTCTTCCTGGTGTGCGCCGCCGCGGTCGTCCTCGTACGAAGGCGCCGGTACACCGGATGGGCGGACGCGGCGACGCGTGCCGGGAAGTTCGACTTCCTCCAGGCCCGGTCCGTGACGGTACGGAACTGGCGGCGCGCCCACCGGTGGTGGCTGCTCGGGGCGTTCCTCGTGGCGGTGGGGTGCTCGTTCGTGGTGCCGGTCGCCGGAGGGCTGGCCCTCGCGGGCGCGGGCGCCGGGCTGTGGCTCAAGGCGGGCTGGCTGGGGCGGCGCGAGGAGCGGGACGAGGCGCTGCTGTGGGTCCGTACGGACTGGGCCGGGGCCGGGCGGCCCGTCGGCGCGAAGGTGAAGGGCTACCGGACGACGGGGCCGGGCGCCGGCGACGCCGTGCCCGGCGGGGCACGGCGTCGTCGCTGAACGGGTTCGGAACGGTTCCGAACGCGTTCAGAACACTGTTGAACGGGTTCGGAACCGGCTCGGAGCCGGGCACTGGACCGGCTCGGAGCCGGCTCGGATTCGGGTCGGAACCAGGTCGGAACCGGTGGGGAACCGGCATCGGGCCGGGAGGTCAGACCTCCAGGCTGGACTCGATCTTGCCGAGCTGGTGGCGGGCCATCGCCAGATTCGCCCGCGACTTGTCGAGGGCCAGGTAGAGGAACAGCCCGCTGTTTCCACGGCCCTTGAGCAGCCGGATCAGGTGGTACTGGCTTCCGAGGGTGATCAGGATGTCCTCGATCTCGTCCTTGAGGCCGAGCAGTTCCATGGTGCGGACCTTCGACCGGACCACATCGGTGTTGCCGGCCGCCGCGACGGTCAGGTCGAGATCCTTGCTGCCGCCGACCGTACCGAGGGCCATACCACTGGAGTAGTCGACGAGGGCGGCCCCGAGGGCCCCCTCGATGGTGGTGACCGCTTCTTTGAGGGCGGCTTCGGTGTTGGCCATGAACGTCGCACTTCCTTTCCGTCGTACGGACGCCCGGGGTGTTCCGGAGGTCCGGGGGGCGCGTGTTCTGCGTGAGGGGGAGGGGGTGGAGGAGTCCGGAGAGCTGGAGGAGGGCGAGGGGCACTGGGGGTTGGAGGAGGCCATGGGTCAGGCGTTCTCCAGCCGTTCGAGGGCGCCGTCGACCAGTTCGCCGATCCGGGCGCTCGACCGGCGGGCCTCCAGATGGAGTCTGCCCACATTGGTCCTGGGTTCAGCCAGGAGTGTCAGAACCGCCGAGGAGCCCGCCGCGTACGTCGCGACGTACCCCAGCTCACCCCGGATCAGCAGCTCCTTGAAGGCGCCCTGCCCGGTGGCGTCCGTGAGCCGCACGGCGACGCCCAGCGCGGCGGCGGTGAGCGCGGCGACCCCCTCGGCCTCCACGTCCGCGGTGTCCTGGGCCAGCACCAGACCGTCGGTACTGGCCGCGAGGGACCCGGTGAGCTGCGGGAGGCGGGCCCGAAGGCGCCTGAGTTCGCCGAGTACGTCGGCCTCCGCTGTCATGAGCTGTCTCCTCTCGGCGCGCGCCCGCAGAGCACGCCTCATGACGCCGTGGCGCGGCCTGCCCGGACGAGGCCGTACGGGCCCTTTCCCGGCCGTGGACCCTCGGAGTCTCGGTGGATGGGGCGGAAGGTCACAGGGATGCCTCCAGTGCGTCGCGGAGCCGGCGTAACAGGGCGATGTCCGGGGCCGCGGCGACCGTAGCGACCCAGGAAGGGACCGTCGCGTGGGGGGCCGACGACGGGTCGTCGGGCGTCTCGACCAGGCCGGCTGCGGCCAGCCTGCGGATGTCGAGAAGGGTGTGGAACGCGGGCCGTCCCAGCGTCCAGGCGATGGCCACCGGGGTCCGTACACCGTCCGCCAGTTCCAGCAGGGCACGCTGCCGACGGGTGACCGCTTGTCCTGGCGCCGGTCTTCGGGCGACCACGGGGGCGGTGTCGACGGCGGCGTACGGCCAGACCTGGTCGAGGAGTTCGCGCCGCCGCAGGGTCTCGCGTTCCACGGCCGTCGCGGTGACGGGCCGTACGGAGCCGATCCAGTGGGCCGCTCCGTAACGGAAGCGGGTGGGGCCGCCGGCCGGGGCGAGGGCGAAGAAGGCGGCGTCGAAGAGCGCGCCGGTATGGGCTATCTCCAGCTCACCGTTGTGGAGCCGGCCGCTGTCGACGAGGAATCTGCCGACCTCGCGGCGGGTGCCCGCCTGGTTCACGGCCTCCTCCCAGCCCGCCCGGGGCAGCCGGCCGCCGGCGGTGAGCAGGACGTCGATGCCGGGGGCGGCGGGGCTTTCGGCGTGTACGACACGGCCGTCGGTGAGGTAGAGCGTGCCGTGGTCGCGCAGGAGGGCGCCGGTGGCGCGCTCCCCGGCGAGCCGTACGAGCATCGGGGAGAGGGCGGAGGCGCCGGTGTTCTTGGCGCGGCCGGAGCCGCCCGAGTGACCCGAGTTGCCGGAGTTGCCGGAGGGGAGCGGGGGTCTCGCCGAGGTCATCCCAGCACCAGCCGTTCCGCGAGGCGGCCGAGGCGTAATCGGGCGAGGGCGAGGTTGCCGGTGTCGCGGTCCAGCCAGAGGTGCAGGAAGACGCTGCTGTCGAAGGTCGTCTCGACGAAGGTGAGGATGTGGTAGCCGGTGCGGGTGGTGACGATGAGGTCCTGGACGGGCGGCCCTTTGCCACCCTCACCCTCGTCACCCTCGTCGTCGCCCTGCGCGGAAGGCTTCGACGCCTCGGAAGGCTCTGACGGCTTCGGCGGCTTGGCCGGCTCGGGTGCGAAGGCCGTGTACTCGGCGGCGGCGCGCGCCAGTTCGGCCGTCTCGGCCGCCGTGGCCTCGTGGTCGCCGTTGGGCGACTGACCCGCCGTGCCGAGCGCGAGCCCGCTCGTCCAGTCGACGATCGCCGCGCCGCGCGCTCCCGGCAGGCTCATGGCCTCTTCCAGGCACGCATCGATTCCGGGCACGCGGACTCCCCTCCCTGCCGGGCGTGCGGGCGCACTGCCGTACGGCAGTAACCGCGAGATTACGCAACGTCCGTGCGAGGGGTGGGCGTTCTGGCATTTTCCATCGGAACATGCACGCGATTCAGAGGCAGTTGATAGGAAGAAGGCCGGATGTGATGGGTCCGGCCCGGTGGCGCTCGTACTTCCGCTCCTCAGTCCAGCAGCGCGTCGCCGTACGCGCCGCCCGACTCGGCCACGATCTCGTCGGTCGACTGCTGTTCCCGTACGGTAGCGAAGCGCACCTCGTCACCGGTACCCGCTTTCACGACAAAGCCGTGAATCCCTGGCCTGGCAAGGCTGTTGTAGGAGTAGTGGGCGGTGAAGAAGTACGCGCCCGTGTCGAGCGCGGCGACCAGATCGCCCTGCTCCAGCAGGGGCAGGGGCCGGTTCTCGGCGAGCAGGTCGCCCGCGAAGCAGGCCGGTCCCGCGATGTCCTGCGCCACGGCGGGGCCCGTCCTGGGCCGCCCCTCGGCGTCGTAGGCGGCGATACGCACCGGCCAGGAGGCCGGGGCGTAGACGGTACGGGTGGCGACCTGGGCGCCCGCGTGGGTCACGGCGACGGGCCGGCCCCCGGCGGACTTGGCGTATTCGACGCGCGAGAGGACCGTGCCGTGCTTGGCGAGCAGCGAACGGCCGAACTCCGTCACCAGTCCGTACCGTCCGTCCAGCATTCCGGGAACGGTCTCCCCGAGGAGCCGGGCGTACGCGGCGTAGGTGGGTGTCTCCTCGTCGGAGGCGAAGTTGACCGGGAGGCCGCCGCCGATGTCGAGGGTGTCGATCTGCCGGCGGCCGGCCGCCGAGTTGATCTCCTCGGCCAGTTCGTACAGGGTCCGTACGCCCTGGGCCATCAGGTCGAACGGGATGCCCTGCGAACCGGAGTGGGTGTGCAGCCGGGTGAGCCACGGGCGGTCCAGATACGCCTGGACCACCCAGGCGCGGGCGCCCTCGTCGCGCAGCGCGACGCCGAACTTGGAGGTGGCGGTCGCGGTGGACAGCGCCCCGATGGAACCGGCTCCGAGCTGCGGATTGACCCGCAGCCCGCAGGGCGAGGCGGGGGCGGCGGGCGCCGGGCCGACCAGGGCGTCGATACGGGCCAGCTCCTGCGGGTTGTCCGCGTTGACGGCGATGCCGAGCGCGAAGGCCTCGCGCAGCTCCGCGACGGTCTTGGCGGGGGAGTCGAGGACGGTGCGGTCGGCCCGTACCCCCGCCGCCCGCGCGAGCGCCAGCTCACCCGGGCTCGCCACCTCGGCGCCGATGCCCTCCGCGGCCAGCAGGCGGAGTACGGGCACGAGGGGCGCGGCCTTGACGGCGAAGGCGTGCAGGACGGGCGTGCCGGGGGCGGTGACCTCGTCGAAGGCGGCACGGAGGGCGGCGGCCGAGGAACGGATTCCGGCCACGTCGAGCAGCGCGACGAGCGGGGTCGCGTCGCTGATCAGCCCCTGCTCCACCGCGGCCCGTACGGCCCGGTCGCGGCGGGCGGCGGGGGAGTGCGCGGGGTGCTCGCCCGTGTCCTGGCCCTGCTCCTGGCCCTTGTCCTGGTCGGGAGGCGTGTGAGGCAGGTCCGAGGGCGTGTCTGAAGGCAGGTCGGAAGGCATGGACGCCAGCCAATCATCCGGTGGGCCGCCGTGCAGTGGTTGACTACTTCTATTCATCCGGCCAGGATGTGAATAGATTGTCCAACAGGAGCGTCACGGAGGAGGCACCCGCCATGTCAGGACCCCGCCCCGTACGGGCACCGCGCGGTACGGAACTGAGCGCCCTGGGATGGCAGCAGGAAGCGGCCCTCCGCATGCTCCAGAACAACCTGGACCCCGAGGTCGCGGAACACCCCGACAAGCTCGTCGTCTACGGCGGCACCGGCAAGGCCGCCCGCGACTGGCGCTCCTTCGACGCCATGGTCCGTACGCTGCGCACGCTCAAGCAGGACGAGACGATGCTCGTCCAGTCCGGCCGGCCCGTGGGCGTCATGCAGACCCACGAGTGGGCGCCGCGCGTGCTGCTCGCCAACTCCAACCTGGTCGGCGACTGGGCCAACTGGGAGGAGTTCCGGCGGCTCGAATCCCTCGGGCTCACCATGTACGGCCAGATGACGGCCGGGTCGTGGATCTACATCGGCACGCAGGGCATCCTCCAGGGCACGTACGAGACGTTCGCGGCCGTCGCCGCGAAGAGGTTCGGCGGCACGCTCGCCGGGACGATCACCCTCACCGCCGGTCTGGGCGGCATGGGCGGCGCGCAGCCGCTCGCCGTGACCATGAACGACGGGGTAGCGATCTGTATCGACTGCGACCCCCGCGCCATCGACCGCCGTATCGAGCACCGCTTCCTCGACGTGCGGGCCGACAGCCTGGACCACGCGCTCCAGCTCGCCACCGAGGCGCGCGACGCCCGCCGTCCGCTCTCCATCGGGCTCCTGGGCAACGCGGCGGAGCTGCTGCCGCGCATGCTCGCCGAGGGCGCGCCCGTCGACATCGTCACGGACCAGACCTCCGCGCACGACCCGCTCGCGTATCTGCCGCTCGGCGTCGACTTCGACGACATGGCCTCGTACGCCGCCGAGAAGCCCGCCGACTTCACCCAGCGCGCCCGCGAGTCGATGGCCCGGCACGTCGAGGCGATGGTCGGCTTCATGGACGCGGGCGCCGAGGTCTTCGACTACGGCAACTCCATCCGCGGCGAGGCCCAACTGGCCGGATATGAGCGTTCCTTCGCCTTCCCCGGCTTCGTGCCCGCCTACATCCGGCCGCTCTTCTGCGAGGGGAAGGGCCCGTTCCGCTGGGCGGCGCTCTCCGGCGAGGCGTCGGACATCCACAAGACCGACCGGGCGATCCTCGACCTCTTCCCGGAGAACGAGTCCCTGCACCGCTGGATCAAGATGGCGGGCGAGCGCGTCCACTTCCAGGGCCTGCCGGCCCGGATCTGCTGGCTCGGCTACGGCGAGCGCGACAAGGCGGGCGAGCGCTTCAACGACATGGTCGCCTCCGGTGAACTCGCCGCGCCGCTCGTCATCGGCCGCGACCACCTGGACTGCGGCTCGGTCGCCTCCCCGTACCGCGAGACCGAGGCCATGCTCGACGGCTCCGACGCCATCGCCGACTGGCCGCTCCTGAACGCCATGGTCAACGTCGCCTCCGGCGCCTCCTGGGTCTCCCTCCACCACGGCGGCGGCGTCGGCATGGGCCGCTCGATCCACGCGGGCCAGGTCTCGGTCGCCGACGGCACCCCGCTCGCGGGCGAGAAGATCCGCCGCGTCCTCACCAACGACCCCGGCATGGGCGTCATCCGCCATGTCGACGCCGGGTACGACCTCGCGGAGACGGTCGCCGAGGAGCGCGACGTCCGCATCCCCATGCGGGAGGGTGCGGGGGAGGCCACGCGGGAGGACCCCCGGAGGGGCACCCGGGAGGCCACCCGAGGGGACGCGCCCGCCGCCCCGTCGGCCGAGGGCGCCACGGCATGACGTCCCCCGCACCGCGCCCCCCGGCCCCCGCCGCGCTCCCCGCCCCCGCCTCCTTCCAGGAGATGTGGCGCGACCTCGCCCCCCTCGGCCGCGACCCCGGCAGCGGCGGCTACCGCCGCTACGCCTGGACCGCCGCCGACGCCGACTGCCGCGCCTGGTTCCGCGCGCAGGCCGAGGACCGGGGCCTCACCTACGAGGTCGACCGCAACGGCAACCAGTGGGCCTGGCTCGGCGACCCCCTCGCCGGGGACGCCGTCGTCACCGGATCGCATCTCGACTCCGTACCCGACGGGGGCGCATTCGACGGACCCCTCGGTGTCGTCTCCTCCTTCGCCGCGCTGGACGAACTCCGGCGCAGGGGGGCGCGGTTCACCAAGCCCCTGGCCATCTCCAACTTCGGCGACGAGGAGGGCGCCCGCTTCGGTCTCGCCTGCGTCGGCTCCCGGCTCACCGCCGGGCGGCTCACCGCCGACCAGGCCCATGAGCTGCGCGACGGCGAGGGCGTCCCGCTGCCGAAGGCGATGGAGGCCGCCGGATACGACCCGGCCACCCTCGGGGCCGACCCGGAACGCCTGGCCCGGATCGGCGCGTTCGTCGAACTCCACGTCGAGCAGGGACGCGCCCTCGACCTCTCCGGCGACCCCGTCGGTATCGCGTCCGCGATCTGGCCGCACGGCCGCTGGCGCTTCGACTTCCGCGGCGAGGCCAACCACGCGGGCACCACCCGTCTCGCCGACCGCCGCGACCCGATGCTGACGTACGCCGAGACCGTCCTCGCCGCCCGCCGTGAGGCGGAACTCGCCGGGGCCCTCGCCACCTTCGGCAAGATCTCCGTCGAGCCCAACGGCGTCAACGCCATCCCCTCCCTCGTGCGCGGCTGGCTGGACTCCCGCGCCGCCGACCAGTCCGCCCTGGACGCCGTCGTCACCGCGATCGAGGCCGCCGCCCGCGAGGCCGCGGACCGCACGGGCATCGACCTGCGGGTCGTACGGGAGTCCTTCACCCCCGTCGTGGAGTTCGAGCACGCCCTACGGGACGAACTCGGCCGGATCCTCGGCCACCGCCCCACCGCCGGAGCCGGAGCCGGAGCCGAAGCCGCTGCCGGAGCCGAAACCGGAGCGGCTGCCGACGCTGAAACCGGAGCCGGATCGGGGCGCCGAGAGGTTCCCGTACTCGGTACCGGGGCCGGACACGACGCGGGTATTCTGTCCGGCTCCATCCCGACCGCCATGCTGTTCGTACGGAACCCCACGGGTGTCTCCCACTCCCCGGCCGAATCCGCGACCGAGGACGACTGCGTGGCCGGAGTGCTGGCCCTCGCCGACGTACTGGAAGGACTCGCGTGCGCGTGACGCAGCCGACCGCGGCCCCCGGCAGGACCCAGGTCACCACCCGGCCCGAGGCGTCCACCGGGCCCGACGCCCCGTCCGAACCGGCCCGCACCTACTGGCTGGAGCACGCCTGGCTCACCGACGGCAGGCCCCACGTCGAGCCCGGCGTGACCGTCGGCGTCACGGACGGCCGGATCACCGACGTACGCACCCAGGTCACGACCCCGCCCCCCGGCGCCACCGTGCTGCGCGGCCTCACCCTCCCGGGCCTGGCCAACACCCACTCGCACGCCTTCCACCGCGCCCTGCGCTCCACCGTCCAGGTCGGCTCCGGAACCTTCTGGACCTGGCGCGAGATCATGTACGGGATCGCCGCCAAGCTCACCCCCGACTCGTACTTCACCCTCGCCCGCGCCGTCTACGCCGAGATGGCGCTGGCCGGCATCACCTCCGTCGGTGAGTTCCACTACCTCCACCACGCGCCCGGCGGCACGCCCTACGACCACCCGAACGCCATGGGCGAAGCCCTGATCGCCGCGGCGGCCGAGGCCGGGATCCGGATCACCCTCCTCGACACCGCCTATCTCTCCTCCGGCATCGCCGAACGGCGCGGCGGCGAGCCCCCCGAGCAGCACCAGCTCCGCTTCTCCGACGGCGACGCGACCGCCTGGGCCGAGCGCGCCTCCGCGCTCGCCTCGGCCGTCGAGGACAGCGACCAGGCGCTGATCGGCGCGGCCGTCCACTCCGTACGCGCCGTCCCCGCCGAGCAGCTCGCCACCGTCGCCGCCTGGGCCGAGGAGCACAGGGCCCCGCTCCACGTCCATCTCTCCGAGCAGACCGCGGAGAACGAGGCATGCCTCGCCGTCCACGGCCGCACCCCCACCCGGCTGCTCGCCGACCACGGCGTCCTGGGCGCCCGTACCACCGGCGTCCACAACACCCACCTGACCGATGAGGACATCGCCCTGCTGGGCACCGCCTCCACCGGCACCTGCATGTGCCCCACCACGGAGCGCGACCTCGCCGACGGCATCGGCCCCGCCGAACGGCTCCAGCGCGCGGGCTCGCCGCTCTCCCTCGGCAGCGACAGCCACGCGGTCATCGACCTCTTCGAGGAGGCCCGCGCGATGGAGCTGAACGAACGGCTGCGCTCCCGCCGCCGCGGCCACTGGACGGCGGTGGCGCTGCTGCGCGCGGCCACCGCCGACGGCCACGCGGCCCTCGGCCGGCCCGACGCGGGCCGTATCGAACGCGGCGCGCTCGCCGACCTGGTCACGATCGCGCTGGACTCCGTCAGAACAGCGGGCTCGCTGCCCCGGCTCGGAGCGGAGACCGCCGTATTCGCCGCCTCCGCCGCTGATGTACGCCATACGGTCGTGGGCGGCCGTCATGTCGTACGCGACGGAACCCATGCCCTGATCCCTGACGTCCCGGCAGCCCTCGACCGGTCCATCGCCGCCCTGCGCGGCTGACGCCGCCGGCCCCACGGCCCCCGCGATCGGCCCCACGGCCCCCGCGATCGACGCCACGGCCCGCGCCGTCGCCGACACCATGGTCCGTGCGGGCGCCACCACCGTCCGCGCCGCGGCCGAAGGAGAGCATCCCCATGACGACGACCACGACCGTCATCACCAACATCGCCAGTCTGGTCACCAACGACCCCTCTCTCGGTGACGGAACCCCCATCGGTCTGATCCAGGACGCGGCCGTCGTCATCGACGGCGACCGCATCGCCTGGGTCGGTGAATCCAGCAAAGCACCCGCCACTGACAACGCCGTCGACGCCGGCGGCCGGGCCGCCCTCCCCGGCTTCGTCGACTCCCACTCCCACCTGGTCTTCGCGGGCGACCGGACCCAGGAGTTCAACGCCCGCATGTCCGGCCGCGCCTACTCCGCCGGCGGCATCCGCACCACCGTCGCCGCCACCCGTGCCGCGACCGACGCCGAACTGGCCGCCAACGTCGCGCGCTACCTCGCCGAGGCGCTCCGCCAGGGCACCACCACGCAGGAGACCAAGTCCGGCTACGGGCTGACCGTCGCCGACGAGGCCCGCGCCCTGCGGATCGCCCGCGAGCAGACCGACGAGGTCACCTACCTCGGCGCGCACATCGTCCCGCCCGACCACGCCGCAGACCCGGCCGCGTACGTCGCCCTCGTCACCGGGGAGATGCTGGACGCCTGCGCCCCGTACGCCCGCTGGATCGACGTCTTCTGCGAGCAGGGAGCCTTCGACGGTGACCAGGCCCGCGCGATCCTCACCGCGGGCCGCGCCAAGGGCCTGCACCCCCGCGTCCACGCCAACCAGCTCTCGTACGGTCCCGGCGTCCAGCTCGCCGTCGAACTCGACGCCGCCTCCGCCGACCACTGCACGCACCTCACGGACGCGGACGTCGACGCCCTCGCGAACGGCGCCACCGTGGCCACCCTGCTGCCAGGCGCCGAGTTCTCCACCCGTGCCGCCTGGCCGGACGCCCGTCGCCTGCTCGACGCGGGCGCGACCGTCGCGCTCTCCACCGACTGCAACCCCGGCTCGTCCTTCACCTCCTCGATGCCGTTCTGCGTCGCCCTCGCCGTACGCGACATGGGCATGACCCCGGACGAGGCGGTCTGGTCCGCCACGGCCGGCGGCGCGGCGGCCCTGCGCCGGCCGGACATCGGCCGCCTCACCCCCGGCGCCCGCGCCGACCTGGCCCTCCTCGACGCCCCGAGCCACGTCCACCTGGCCTACCGGCCAGGGGTCCCGCTGGTCTCCTCGGTCTGGCGGAGCGGCGCCCGCGTCCACTGACACCGCTCCACCCGACCCGGAAGGCGGGCGAGGCCCCTCACCCCTTCAGCGCGGCGACCTCGTCCATCCTCGGCAGCAGTTTCCGTACGGCCAGGGTCTTCGCGTACGGCCTCAGCCTGCGCCGCATCGTCTCGAAGTGCTCGTCCCCCCGGGCCGACGAGACGTGCTCGTAGTCGTCCAGGAACTGCCACCAGCTCCCGCACGCCGCCTCAAGATGCCCCAGCTCCAGTTGGCGCTGGGCCAGGACGGCGAGGAAGTGGACGCGGCCCTGCCGCTCGTGTTTCTGCTGCACCTGCAAGGACTGCTGGAGCGCGGTGATCGAGCCCGGCAGATCCTTGAACTCGTACAGCACGTGCGACACATGGAAGAGGTACGCGGTCCTGTCGTACCCCCCGACGGACTCGCGCCGGTTGTCCGCCTTGGTCAGGGCGGCCTCCGTCTGACGCAGCCGGCCGAACGCCTGCCGCTTGTCCCCGACCATCGCCGCCGCGTGCGCCTGCTGCCCGGACAGGAACGCCTGGAGACGCGGCTCGGCCTTCGGCGACGCCTCGGCGGCCGAGTCGGCCAGTTCCAGCGCCCGTTTGCCGTACCCGAGGTTCGACGCCTGGAGCGACATGCCGCGCAGTGTGCGGCAGTACGTGACGTGGTCCCCGGCGGAACCGGCCAGTTCCAGGGCCCTGAGGTAGTACTGCTGGCCCAGTCCGTGCGCCCGCTCGTACATCGCCATCCAGCCGGTCAGGTAGACCAGATCGGAGGCGGCGGCCAGCATGTCGTTGCGTACGGACTCGGCGGCTTCCGCCTTCAGCCACGGCATGACCGTGTTCACCAGAAAAGCGGCGGCCATCGGGCGCGCGTGACCGCCCCCGAGTTCATCCAGAATGTCCGCTATCCGGTCCGTCATTGTGCGTACGGCCTGTACCTGCGGCGCGCCGATACGTACGGTCCGCTTTCCCGGAGCGGGGGTCGAAGGGGCTGCCGCGTGGGCCAGATCGGGGAAGAGCGGAACGACGACGGCGGCGGAGAACAGACCTGCGGCGATCAGGCCGCGTCGTGACGGATCCATGTCTGCTCTCCCCATGTCGACCAGTTCTTCGAGCGTGTTGGCACCGGAGATGCCGGAGTCGCCGGCGAGGCCGGAGATGCCCGAGGAACCCGAGGGACCGGAGGAGCCCGAGGAGCCTGCGGAACGGACGGTGCCCGAGGGGCCGCCGGCGCCGGAACCCGCGGGGTCCGAACGGCCCGGCAGCTGTCCGGACGACATGGAGAAACGAGCGGACCGTACGACGGGAAGGCCGGCCTCCGAGTGGGTGACCGGACGTCCGAGTTTCCGTGCGAAAGCCTCCACGATCAGCGGCCTGACCTGGTCCTTGGGCATGGTGCCCGCGACCCAGTGGGAGACCGCCGACTGGTCGTAGTGGAGTTCGAGCCCGGCCTCGGCGCCGATGCGGTTGATGATCAGTGCGAACTGCGCGCGGGACCACTTCGCCTGCGCCAGCAAACCGGCCAGGCCGGTGTTGGGTGTGCGGGAATTACTCGCCATGTGTCCAACTCCCCCAAGCGTTCATGGCTTTCATCATCAGACTGTTCTCCACGGTACTCGTGGAGGGTCTTCAGGCTGTTTTCTGTTCAACAGGGCCAAGCAGCACAGCACACGAAGACGGGGGCCAAGGTGACCACAGTGACAGACAACAGAACAGGTGGCACAGCCGAAAACGCGCTCACCACCTACACCGCCGACTCCACGCAGACTCCGCACACTTCACACACTCCGCATGCCCAGCACGCTGTTCAGCAGCAGGCAGTGGACCACAACGCCATAGGTCTCGACGCCGATCGCGCCCTGGCACCGCATCGCATGATGCCGCCGCCGACCGAGATCGCGGACCTCACCCACCGGCTCGTCGGCCACGGCGCGGGGCTCGTCTCCCTCGTCGAGGCGATCCCCGAGACCGAGCACACCGTACGGACCAAAGGAGCGCTCAAGGACTGGTACGACCTGACCGACAGCGGGCCGGGCACCGGCGCCATGGCCAACTGGGTGCACATGCGGGCACTGGCGCGCATGTGCCGCACGTTCATGGACTACCTGCGGGAGCGCGAACGCGAAGGCCGGTACCGGCCATGAGCCCGGAAGGGAAGCAACAGGCCTGGTTCGTGATCGCGGTCTGCACGCTGGGGCTGACCATCGCACTCGCCGTGGGGCTGCGTCTGTAAGACGTCCGAGGGTGTCCGAGGGTGTCCGAGGGTGTCCGAGGGCGCCTGAGACGCCTGTACGGCGGCGAGAGCCACGCACATCAAAGGAAGTTCAGGGCGCCGGCCGCCCCAGCACCACCGGAAGTTCCCGCACGCTGTTGCCCACGAAGCTGTGCTGGCGGGCCAGATCCGTCTCCGGGACCGTGATCCTCAGGTCCGGGAAGCGGGTGAACAGCTGCCGGAGGGCGATGGTGGTCTCCATTCGCGCGAGAGAGGCGCCCAGGCAGTAGTGCGCGCCATGTCCCAGGGAGAGATGGCGCGTCGTGGCGCGCCGTGTGACATCGAAGCGGTCCGCGTCAGGTCCGTACGCCGCGACGTCGCGGCCCGCCGCCGAGAACCCGGCCAGCACGGGCGTGCCGCGCGGGATCACCGTTCCGTCCACCGTCACCTCGCGCGTCGGATAGCGGAACGGGAAGAAGCTGACCGGACTGTCCCAGCGCAGGGTCTCCTCGACCGCGTCCGCCCAGTCCGCGCCGCCGGTCCGGATCAGCTCCAGCTGGTCCGGATGGGCGCACAGCGCGCGGACCGCGTTGGTGATCAGGTTCAGGGTCGTCTCATGGCCGGCCACGATCATCACCAGCATCGTGCCGATGAGTTCGTGCTCACCGAGCCGGTCGCCGCTCGACGCCGGCTTGTCGCGGTCGCGGTCGCGGTCGCCGTCGCCGTCGCGGTTGCCGTTGCCGTCGAGGTCGCCTTCGGCGTCCGCCCCGCCGCTTCCGTCCGTGTCCCGCGAGGCGATCAGGGCGCTGGTGAGGTCCCGCCCCGGGCGCTCCCTGCGGGACGCGGCCACCGCGCCGAGCACGGCCACCATCTCCTGGTTCGCGGCCACCGCCTGCTCCGGGGCGATGTCCGTACTCACCAACCGCGTCGAGAGCGTGTGCAGCCGCCCCCGGAACTCCTCGTCCACCCCGAGCAGCTCACTGATCACGTTCATCGGCAGCGGGAGCGCGAAGTGCGCCCGCAGATCCACCACCCCGTCCTCCGCCGCTGCCGCCGCCGAGGCCAGCCCGTCCAGCAGCTCCGCCGTCAGCCGCTCGACGCCGGGCCGCAGCGCCTCCACCCGCCGCGTCGTGAACGCCTTGCCGACCAGCGACCGCAGCCGCCGGTGCTCGGTGCCGTCGGCGGTGACCATGCCCCGTACGGTCGCGAACGTCGTCAGCGGCCAGCCGACCGGGATCCGCCCTTCCTGGAGCGCCGCGAAGTGCTCGGCGCCCTTGGCGACGTCCGGATGGCTCATGAACTCCTTCAGCGCCCCGTGGCCGACGACCGCCATGGCCGGTACGTCGCCGGGCAGCACGACCTCCGCGACGGCGCCCCGCGCGAGCATCTCGGCGTTGAGGGCGTGCGGGCAGGAGCCGGCCGGGTCGAGCCGGTACGGCGACGGATTCGCGGACGTGGACGGGGGCCGGGACGGTGTCTGGGGCACGGGAACCCTCCTCACCCGGATCCTATGAGCAGGTGCGAGGTGACGGAAGGAGTCGCTCGGCGGCGCGCCCGGTTCCGTCACCTCCAGGACCGTCAGCACCACAGGTCGCACCCGTCGCGCGTGATTCCCCGATCCGTGACGAGATGGGCGACTGCCCCTGTCCCGGAGCGATTTGGGCCGGTACCGTCCTGTCGAGTGTGAGCCCACAGGGGACACGGGCTCGCGGGGGGATGCGACCGGGGGGTCGAGTTGAACGATGTACGGAGTTCCGCGCGCCTGCGCGTGGTGGCGCCCGCGGATCTGGACGAAGCGGAAATCGAGTCCTGGCGCGAGCTGCGCGCCAAGTCGGGGGCCCCGGCCAACCCGTTCATGGAGCCGGAGTTCACCCTGGCCGTGGGCCGCGTACGGCCGGGCGCGCGCGTCGCCGTCGTACGGGAGGGGACAGGGCCGCCTGCCGCTTCCAGCAGGGGCTCGGGCGAGCCCGTCGGCTTCTTCCCGTACGAACGCGGACCGCTCGGGCGCGGCAGGGCCATCGGCCTCGGCGTCTCCGACTGCCAGGGCGGAGTGTTCCGCGGCGGACTGCGGCTCACGGCGCGCGAACTGCTCCGCGGCTGCTCGCTGGCGGCCTGGGAGTTCGACAGCCTCGAAGCGGGACAGCTGCTGTTCGTCCCGGCCGACGCCGCTGAACCGGCGGCATTCGAGTCGCCGGTGATCGAGGTCGGGGAGGGGTACGAGGCGTACGAGTCGGCCCTGCGCGCCCGGTCGCCCAAGTTCTTCCGTACGACGGCCGCGAAGGAGCGCAGGCTCGGCCGCCAGGAGGGCGAGGTCCGCTTCGTCTTCGACGAACGCGACCCGGCGGCGCTGCGCACGCTCATGGAGTGGAAGTCCGCGCAGTACCGCAGGACCGGCCGCCGCGACCGCTTCGCCAAGGAGTGGATCAGCGCACTCGTACGGCAGCTCGCCACGACCCGTACGCCGGGCTGTTCGGGTGTGCTCTCCGTGCTGTACGTGGCGGACCGCCCGGTGGCGGCGCACTTCGGGCTGCGCTCACGCACCGTGCTGTCGTGCTGGTTCCCGGCGTACGACCCGGAGTTCGCCAGGTTCTCGCCGGGCCTGATCCTGCATCTGCGGATGGCGCGGGCCGCCGCCGCGGCGGGGATCGGGGTGCTCGACCTGGGGCGGGGTCCCGCGGAGTACAAGGACGCGCTCAAGACGGGCGGACCACAGGTCTACGAGGGCGCCGTGACCCGTCCGGGCGTGCGGGCCGCCCTCCACCACCTGGGGAGGGAGCCGGCCCGGCGGGCGCACGGCTTCGTACGGGAGCGGCCCCGGCTGGCCGCGTACGCGAAGACGGCACTCAACCGGGTGGGCCGCCTGCGGGACAGGTGACGGACCGGCGGGACCACGCGCGGAACAACGGTACGAGGCACCGCAGTGGAGCGCATCAACGGAACAGGGGGAGCCGATGACGTACACACCGCACAGAGCCCGCGGGACCGGGGGTGGAACAGCGGGAGGCGCGCCGGCCGGTCCCGCGCCCCGGGGCCTGCCGGTCCCCAAGGCCGTCGCCGTCGCCGAACTCGATCTCCGCGCGGCCGACGGCGCCGTGCGGTCCCTCCGCCCGGCACCCGGCGGTCCTCCGGTCGGGGAGGGCGCCGTGTTCGCGCTCGTACGGATCGACGGCAGGCCCGTCGCGACGGTGACGGGCCAGGTGACGGCGGGCCAGGACCCGGCGGAGGCGCTGGTGGCGGCCTACCGTGCGCAGGGCCGGGCCGTACCGACGTCCCCGCCCCCAGCCACGCACCTGCCCCCTCCCCTTACCACCGTTCCTCCTACCACTGTCGTCGTGGCCACCCGCGAGCGCGCCGGCCCACTCGCCCGTGCCCTCGACTCGCTCCTCGCGCAGGACCATCCCGACTTCCGCGTCCTGGTCGTCGACAACGCGCCCGTCACCACCGCCACCCGCGACCTCGTCACGTCGCGTTACGCCGGCCGCGTCGACTACGCGCACGAGCCGCGCCCCGGCCTGGCCGTCGCCCACAACCAGGGCATCGCGGCGGCGGACCGCGCGGCCCCGGTCCTCGCCTTCACCGATGACGACGTGATCGCCGATCCGCACTGGCTCTCCGCGCTCACCGCACCCTTCGCGACCGACCCGGGCCTCGGCTGCACCACGGGCCTCATCCTCCCCGCCCGGCTCACCACCCCCGCGCAGATCCTGCTGGAGAGCCACGGGGGCTTCGCCAAGGGACTCGCGCCCCGGCTGTACGACCCGGCGGCGCCGCCCGCCGGCGAACCCCTCTTCCCGTTCGCCGCCGGAAGCTTCGGTTCCGGCGCCAACATGGCCTTCCGCGCCGACGTACTGCGCGCGGTCGGCGGTTTCGACCCGGCCACCGGCACCGGCACGCCCGCGAAGGGCGGCGACGACCTCTACGCCTTCGTCCGCGTCCTGGCCGCCGGGCACCGGCTGCGTTACACCCCGGAGGCGCTGGTCTGGCACCACCACCGCGAGACCTGGCAGGACCTGCGGAACCAGGCGTACGGATACGGCGCGGGCCTGACCGCGTACCTCACCGCGATCCTCGTACGCCACCCCGCCCTGCTGCCCGCGCTGCTCGCGAAGGTGCCACGCGGCCTGGCGCACGCCCGCGCGATCACGGCACACGGCGCGCAGACGTATCCCTGGCCGCGCTCCCTCTCGCGCCTGGAGCGCCGGGGGATGCTGTACGGGCCGCTCGGCTACGCCAGGGCGCGGATCGGGATCCGCCTGCGCGCCCGCGCCGGTGCGCCCGCCGGGTTGCGCGACGGGTCGCGTGACGAGGCGGCCGGGGGCGCGCCGTGACCGAGCGAGACGCACCGGACCGGATCCCCGTCCTCCTCTACCACGCCGTGATGGACGACCCGCCCGCCTGGATCGCCGAATTCACCGTCACGCCGGGGGACTTCGCCGCCCACCT
This sequence comes from Streptomyces sp. NPDC059092, assembly GCF_042756365.1. Lineage (NCBI taxonomy): Bacteria > Bacillati > Actinomycetota > Actinomycetes > Kitasatosporales > Streptomycetaceae > Streptomyces > Streptomyces sp. NPDC059092. The sequence goes on along the minus strand of NZ_JBHZEJ010000079.1, from coordinate 6,787 downwards.
CGACGCGGTCGTCGCCTGCGGCCGTACGCCCGTCCCCGTCTCCACCCTGGCCGGGCATCTCACGCGGGGCGCGCCGTTGCCGGCCAGGCCCGTCGTCCTCACCTTCGACGACGGATTCGCCGATCTGCCGGGCCCGACGGCCGACGCGCTCGCCGCCCGCACCCTGCCGGCCACCGCCTATCTGACCACCGGGGCCATCACCCGGGGGCGCACCAGCCTGCTGCCGCCCGCGCCGATGATGACGCTCGCGCAGGCGGGCCTGCTGAAGTCGTACGGCGTGGAGGTGGGGGCGCACACGGTCACCCATCCCCAGCTCGACACCCTGCGCGGGCCCGCCCTGCGGCGCGAACTGCGCGAATCCAAGGAGACGCTGGAGGACGTGCTCGGCCAGGAGGTCGCGCACCTCGCCTATCCGCACGGTTACAACAGCCGCGCCGTGCGCCGGGCCGCCGAGGGCGTGGGGTACGCCTCGGCCGTCGCCGTACGGCACGCCCTCAGCTCAGGTCGCGACGAGGCGTACCGCATCGCCCGGCTCATCGTGCGCCGTACGCACACCGCGGCGGACATCGCGGCGTGGATGGCGGGCGGAGCGGCGGCGGGGGAGCGGATGAGGGTCGCGCCGTACCGGGATTCACCGGCCACGGTGGGCTGGCGGCTGTACCGGGGCGCGCGGGCCCGGGTGAAGGGACCGGAATTCGCCGGGTAGTCACGGATAGTCATGGATGGCGGTGGGTAGTGACGGAGTGTGACAAGGGGGGAAGGGATCTCATGACCACGCGTACCGACATCAAGACCGGCTCCGACGACGGTCCGGGGAACGGCTCCGTTCCCGAACCTGGCGCTGCGGCCGGCCCGGGAACGGAAGCATCCGGAGCGCCCGCGGCATCTGCCGCGAGCACGGCGTCCGCGCCGAGCGCGACATCCGCGGCGTCCACGACATCCTCAGCGCCGGGCCCGGGCCTGGGTCCGGGCGCGGGTCCGGGCGCGGGCGCCCCGCCCCGCACAAACCCGCGCCTGCCCCCATTACCCGACCCGTCCGGCCTGTCCGGCCCGCCCCTTCCGCCGCGCCGGGGCCCGGGGCCGTCGTTCCTGATCCGTTTCCAGCGGTTCCTCACGTGGCCGCCGCTGCTGATCGCCGCCGTCCTCTGGACCTGGTCCTTACCCCGGATCGGGTTCCGTGACATCGGGGAGTTCGGGCTCCTCGACCGCTTCCCGGTGGCGTTCTACGCCTCGCTGGCCGTCCTCTCCGCCGGCTTCCTCATCAGCCTGCGCCGGGCCGGGACCGCCCCGTGGTGGCCGCTGACCTACTGCGTCGCGATGCTCGTCGCGCTCAAGGCGCCTCCCGGGATCCTCTACGACTCCGTGCGTTACGCCTGGGCGTCCAAGCACGACGCCGTGATAGCGCGGCTGCTCGCCGAGGGCACCTTCCATCCGCAGGCGCGGCTCTCCGGCGGGATGTCCGCGTACGACCAGTGGCCGGGCTTCTTCTCGCTCAACGCGGCCCTGATCAGGGCCTTCGGGGTGCATGGAGCCGCCTCGTACACCAACTGGGCGCCGGTTCTCTTCGGGCTGCTGATGCTCCCGGTGCTGGTGCTGATCTACCGCACCTTCACCGACGACTGGCGTCTCGTCTGGACCGCCGTATGGATCTTCCAGCTCGCCAACTGGGTGGGCCAGGACTACCTCGCCCCGCAGGCCTTCGCCTATCTGCTCTTCCTGACCGTGTTCGCCGTGGTCGTACGGCACTTCGTACGGCCCGGATCGGCCGGGCGGCTGCGCGAGCGGTCCCGGCTCGATCCGTCCGCGACCTCCGTACCGCCGCCCACCACCCTGAGACAGCGGGCGATCTGCGTGGCGATCCTCGCCCCGCTGATCGGCGCCGTCAACGCCTCGCACCAACTCACGCCCGTCATGCTCTGCATGACGCTGGTGGCCCTCTGCCTGACGCGTCGCTACCGCAACATCGGGCTGCTCGTGGTCACGGGCCTCATCATGCTCGTCTGGGACCTCACGATGGGCCGCGTCCTCTTCCTGGACACGCTGGCCACCCTGCGGGACTCGGCGGGCGACCTGCTGAAGAACTCCCGCCCCGGATTCGCCGGCGAACCGACCGGCCCGGGACCGGAGCTGGTGGGCACGGCCAACATCCTGATGGTGCTCGTCCTGGGCGGGCTGGCCGCGGTCGCCGTGCTGCTGCGGCGCAGGCTGGTACGGAGCGCGCTGCCGCTGCTGCTGGCCGCCGCCGCGCCCGTGCCGCTCTTCGCCGTGAACGACTACGGCGGCGAAATGCTCTTCCGCGTCTATCTGTTCGGGCTGCCGGGCACGGCGTTCTTCGCCGCCGCCGCGCTCGTACCGTCCGTCGCCGGGCGGGAGAAGGCCCGGCGTATCGCCCGCCGGGCCACGGCCCTGGTGCTCCCGGTGGCCCTGGCCGCCCTGCTCGTGGGCTTCCTGCCCTCGTACTACGGAAAAGAGGGCATGCAGTACGCGCCCCCCGCCGAGAACGCGTTCGTCGAGCGCGCCTACGACCAGGCGCCGGACGGCTCGCTGATCCTCGCCACCACCGGGTCGTTCCCGGGGGCGTACTACCGCTACGACCACTACGAGCGCTGGTTCTTCACCGAACAGGAAGTGCCGGAGAACCTGACCATGCTCAAGGACCCCGCCCGCTACCTCGACGCGGGCATACCGGACGGGCGTCCGGCGTACGTGATCCTCACCCCGTCCCAGGAGAAGGCCACGATCGGCGAGGGATATCTGCCGGCCGGGAGCTTCGCCCGGATGAGCGAGGCGCTGAAGAGGTCACCGCACTTCAGAGTCCTGGAGGAGAGCAGGTACGGCCTCCTGCTGGAACACGTGGAGACCCCCGCGCCGCTCCCCGCGCCCCCACCCACCCCCGCCGTCCCCACCACTCCGACCCGATGACGAACGCGGAGGCAGCCGTCATGGACCACCACACGGCCCCCGAGCCCCAGCCCCACCGCCACACCCGAAGCCTCGCCCGCGCGGTGGCCCTGGTGCATCCACGGCCCCGCCCCTGGCTCAGAGCCGGGCTCGCGCTCTCCGGGTGGCCGGCCCTCGCGGCGACGGCACTCCCCGACGGGGAGCCGCTGCGCTGGATCCCCATCCTGCTCTTCGTCACCCTCGGCCCCGGATGCGCCCTGCTCCTCCCGCTGCCCGGCAGCCTGCGCCCCGCCGCCCGGCTGGAGGCCCTGGCGCTGGCCGCGCCGCTCAGCCTCTCCCTCGCGACCCTCACCGCCACCGCGCTCTTCCTCGTGGCGGGCTTCTCCGCCCCGCTGTTCCTCGGCTCGCTCGCGGTCTTCTGCACGGTCGTGGCCCCGCTGCCCGCCGTACCCCTGCCGGCCGCGACCCGAGGCGCGGCCGAGCGCGCCAAACCTCATGCGGAGAGTCCTCTATGACGGCACGACCCCTGCGCGGCGCGGGCCGCGGCACGTACCTGGCGCTGGTCCTGGCCGCCGTCGGCGCCCTGCTGGCCGGGCTCGGGGTCTGGGTCGCCCGGGCGGACAAGGGCGACGAGGACGCGGGCCCGGCACTGCCGGAGAACGCCGCCTCCGGCGCCCTGCCGCACGGGCCGTGCGCGCCGGGCGAGAGGCTGGAGCCGCCCTGCGGGGCCTGGTGGGGCGCGTACGTCCCGTACGCGGCGAACGGCTCGCTCACGGACGCCGTCCACGACTTCGAGAAGAAGATCGGGCGCAAACTCGATCTCGTCTACAACTACCACGACATGTCCAACACCCGGCGCGACGGAGTGCTGCTGACCCCCGAGGAGCAGGAGCTGGGCCGGGACCGGATGCTGATGCTGGCCTGGGAGTCCACCGTATGGACCGAGCCGCACCACGAGAACTGGACGGAGACACAGCTCGGCTGGGCCGATGTCGCGGCCGGGAAGTTCGACGAGGAGATCATCGATCCGCAGGCCAGGCGGCTCAAGGCGTACGGCAAGCGGGTCTTCTTCTCCTTCGACCAGGAGACGGACTTCCGCACGCCGGACGCGGGCACGCCCGAGGAGTTCGTCGCCGCCTACCGCCATCTTCACGACCGGTTCGAGAAGCTCGGCGTGGACAACGTGGTGTGGGTGTGGACGGTCTCCGGCTATCTGGGGAACGCGGCACTGATGAAGTCGCTCTATCCGGGCGACGCGTACGTCGACTGGATCGGCATGGACCAGTACAACTACTACCGCTGCCAGCGGAACGCGCGCTGGCTGGACTTCGACGCCAGTCAGCGGCCCACGTACGACTGGCTGCGCGCGAACATATCGGACCGCAAGCCCCTCATGCTCTCCGAGTTCAGTACGGCCCCCGACCCGGACGACCCGGACCGGCAGCGCGGCTGGTACGAGCAGGTGCCGAAGGCCGCGCGTGCGATGCCGCAGGTGAAGGCGCTGGTCCACTGGAACCGGCCGGTGCCGGGGCCCCACTGCGACCTGACCGTCAACCAGGGCCCGGCGCTGGAGGGCTACCGGGAGGCGGGCCGCGACGACTACTTCCGCCAGCCGGTCCCGTCACGCTGACGCCGTACACCCGGTACGTCCGGTACGCCTCGTGCACCTTGTGCTCCTCGTTCGCTCCCCGCCCGGCGGACGAGGAGGACGACGAGGAGGACCCCGCCCGTCACTGCGGACAGCCCCAGGAAGACCGGCAGGGCCACCGCCGCGAGCGGCTCCTGCGCCGACCACCCGGCCACCGCCAGCACCCACACCACCCCCGACACGACCCGCCCGTCCGCCCTCAGCGCCCACAGGATCAGGGCGACCAGCGTCAGACAGAGCAGTTGCAGGACGACCGGCAGGGCGCGCAGCAGCCCGTCACGCCCGGCAGGACCGGCCATCCCCGCCAGCGCGTCCGCGACCTGCCGGTGCCAGAGCCCCGACGCCCGGTCGGGCCGTACGCCCAGCAGCGGCGGCGCCGTGTGCAGCGCGGCGAAAATGATCAGCGGCCCGAGGGCGAGCAGTACGGGCCCCGGCCGTTCCAGCGAGACGGCGGCGCACTGGACGACGATCAGCAGCATGCCCGCGACGAGCGTGAGAGGAGGCAGTACGTCCAGAAGCTGCGCGCCGGTGAGCTGATCGCGGCCGATGTCACCGAGCCGGGCCAGCGGCGTCCAGAACAGCCCGGCGGAGAGACCGAGCAGCAGCCACAGCACGGTGACGGTCCGGCTCTCGTCGATCCGGTCGGCGCGCCCCGGCGGGTGCGCGGGCGCGTGCCCGGAACCCCGTACGGGAACGGGTACGGGCATGCCGAAGGCGGGCGTCGGCGCGTCGTGGGCGCCGCGCAGGTAGGCGGTGCGCCCGGCCCAGGTCGTGCCGTACGCCGCGTCCTCCTCGGCCCGCGCGTCGCCGGCCCCGTGATCCTCCGGCGCCCCGGGCACCACCGCGCGGCGCAGGGCGGCCCTGCGGGCCCAGGAGGTCCCGTAGTACGCGTCCTCGCCGTCCCGCGCCGCCCCCGTACGCCGTACGCCGGCCCAGTCGGCGCCGTCCTTCGTACGGTGGCGGTAGCGCAGCGCCGCGCGCAGCCCCGGCGCCGCGACCAGCGCGACCAGCGTCATGGACAGCAGCATCGCCAGCCCGGCGCCGGAGATCCCGGCGGACCCGAGCAGCACCAGCGCGCTGCCCAGGACCAGGACGCACATGGCGCCCTGGAGCACCGCGAGCATGCCCGTACGGCCCTGCACGCGCAGCACCCCGATGTACAGCTCGACGACGACGCGGGGCAGCGCGGCGGCGGCGAGCAGCCGGAGCACGGTGGTGCCGTGCTCGGCGTAGTCGGCGCCGAACGGCGTGAGGATCTGCGGCGCGAAGACCACCAGCACCAGCACCACGGGCACCAGCAGCAGCGTCATCCGGCGCAGCGCCCCGCGTACGCCCTCCGCCAGCCGGTCGGGGCTGTGCGAGGCGTGCGCGGTGAGGGAGGAGGCCATGTTGATGGCCATGAACTCCATCGTGCCGCCCACGGTGTAGGCGGTGTAGAAGAAGGCGTTGTGCGCGGAGTCGAAGCGGACGGCGACCATCACCGGCAGCAGGTTGATCATGGCCAGGCTGAAGAGCGCCCCGACCGAGTCACCGGCGAGGAACCGGCCGATCTCCCGGAGCCGGGGCGGTTCGCGGTCGTGGTCGGCGGCGGCCTGACGCGGGATGAGCCTGCGGAAGATCAGCCAGCCCAGCGGCAGTACGGAGAGGGCGATGGCCGCGGCCCAGGAGACGAAGACGCCGAGGACGGGCAGCGCGGTGGCGAACGCGGCGAGCATGAGCAGCTTGCCGATGGAGAAGACGGCGTTGCCGACCGGCACCCAGAAGGCTTTCCGCAGCCCGGTGAGCACCCCGTCCTGGAGGGTGAGCAGCGCCCAGGCGACACAGGACGCCGTGAAGACGAGCCCGGCCGTCGGGCCGCCGAGCGGCGCGTAGGAAGGGCCCCACAGATCGAGCGTGACCAGGAACACCGCGCAGGCCACGCACACCACGAGCGAACTGACGGCGTACGCGCGCCACACGAGCGGCCCGGTGGCCCGGCCGGCCCGGGGGACGTAGCGGACCACCGCGCCGATCATGGTGGTCGCGGTGATCGAGGCGAGCAGCCGCATGGCGGCGATGGCGGCGGAGCCCTGGCCGACGGCCTCCTCGGTGTAGTAGCGGGCGGCGACGAGCCAGAAGCCGAGGCCGAGCGCGGCGGAGACGCCGGTGGAGAGCATGAGCGCGTAGGCGTTGCGGAACATGGAGTCGCGCTCCCGGCCGCCCGCAGCGCCCCCCGAAACCCGCGGCGCCGCGGGCCCG